>JASDTM010000062.1:1892-3634 GCA_041891535.1 Clostridiaceae bacterium | reverse complement strand
CATTTATACCCACCAATGTACTTCTTGTTTACTGCAGATAAGATATTAAATATTTTCTTCTGCAAGGATACTAGGTTTGTATAGTATTCGGTTGGATTATCTCGCTCCAAGAAGACATCCATGTTTCCGTGGTGTAGGTGTTTTAAATTATCTACAACAATATTTTCTCCAAGTTCATCTTTATACTCTGAACATTTAGCTTTTAATTCACACAAGTAATCCTCTCCGTATAGGATTATGCCATTTCTGATAGTGTCGATATTACCCATAACAGAATAATCAGGGAGACAATACTCAGTTACATCAGTAATCACTTGGACATCGTAGTCATCTGTATAATAAACTAAATCAACCTGGATTCCATTAATAATTAGGTTATCCTCATTATTATCGAAATCTATGGATTCAACTCTATCAAAGTTAAGCTTCGAAATTAGATTACGTCTGTCTTCTAAAGTAGGGATGGTTGTCAAGAACATCAATATTTCAACATCAGAATATTCATCATCAGTACCTCTGGAAACTGAGCCACCTAAGAGTAAGCCTCTTATCTCGTTATTCATTTCAAGAGTTTGATCTTTAAGTCTATCTGCAATATCAAATGCTATTTTAATCCTTGGATTAGATGTATCTAATTTTATTTTTTCTGGTAATGCAGTCATAGAAAAACCTCCATGTTCTTATTAAGTCTTAAAAATTGTAGTATGGTTCTAACTTCATTTTACCCTATATTCGAAGAGGATTGGTTTAAAAAAGAAGATATAAATAATTGATGGGTACTGACATTGAAAAGTTAAATGTCAGTACCCATCATGGTAGTTCATTCAAATTAAGTTAATTAAGCTATTTCTGCTTTTCTGACTCTGATTCCTCCATGAGTTTTGTCAAATGGGGTATAACCATATCCATGGCATCTCTGAAGCCTTCTTTATACCTCAGAGTATATTCGTTATATAGTCTGGAGGTTTCTGAACTCCTCTTAGTTTTCATGTCATTGATTGATTCATTTGCATTATCCAGTTGTTGTTGGTAGTAAGTCAGTAGTTTATTAATTTCAGATTTATTCAATTTTACACCTCCTAAAATTCAAATTCTCCTTAATGTTAATTTCATGTTAACTATAAGTTAATTACAGTTTAACTGAAAAAAATCGTAAAGTAAAGGCAAATAGGCTTAAATAGGGACTTTAGAAGTTAAAATTGTGTAATAATATAATTAACATTCATTTCCAATTATTTTCATTTAGTGGGAATATAATTGGGTAAAGAGAAGTCGTTTAATAGTATAAGATCAGAGGGATTTATATGAGTAAATATGAAAGATTGAATAAAGATGAGTCTGGAAATTCAGGAAATTTAGATAGCTCCTTGGTTAAACAAGAGATGCCAATAAACAGCCAGGATTTACTAAATGATGAGACAGTCAGAGAAAAAGTAAAAGAAGAACTTGAACGAGAAGAGAATAAAGAAAGTAAGAGTATATTTCAACTACTTGGCAAGGGAGTTAAAACCTTTGGGACCTCATTAAAGAAGGCTATAAAAGATGAGGATCTTTTATAGCCTAAATAGAAAATTATTTAAATTGTATTGGGTCAGATGAGCTGGTTTATTTATTAATGATTTGAAAAATCATTTTAATGAATACAGCAAAACTCATGATAAGGAAAATGGGCTTCACAAACGAAGCTCCTTTTTTTATTGCAATCTTGGTACCGATAATGGAGCCAAAGATACAAGCTATAC
>JASDTM010000062.1:0-1882 GCA_041891535.1 Clostridiaceae bacterium | reverse complement strand
GGCTAAAATACCATAAAAATAGTCTATTTTACCAGCGTATGCGAATACCAAGAGTGAAGTTATGTTACTTATGAAATTTAAAAGCTTACCATTACCGGCGGCATTAACAAAATCCATTCCGAAGAATTTGATGAAAATAAAGAGTAAGAATGAACCAGTACCAGGACCAAAGAATCCATCATAAAATCCAAGTAGGAATCCAAAGCCCATACCCATGACAATCTGCCATCTGGATTTAATAGAGAAGGTATTAATAAGGCCAAGATCCTTTTTAAAATAGGTATATACACCAACTATTAAAATCATGATTGATACCAATGGGTAAAGGAATTCTTGGTTAAGTCTTAATACAGACCAAACACCGAGGATTGAACCTAAGAGTGTACAAGGGATTATAAATTTTAAAAGTTTGAAGTTGATTTTACCATTTCTAAAAAATTCAATAGATGAAGTTAAAGAACCGGAAGTTGCTGAAAATTTATTTGTACCTAGTGCTAAATGTGGGGGGAAGCCCACAAATAAGTATGCAGGTATTGATATTAATCCACCTCCACCGGCTATGGAATCAACCAAACCAGCAACAAAGCAGGCGAAAACTAAAAAAATAAGATTAAGTGAAAATATATGAGGCATTATATACTCCTGAGGCGATTGTAGGGTATATCAAGCAAATACCTGACATACCATCATATTTTACCACATAACCAAGTAAACATAGTCTATGATATAATTTAGAAAGCAAATAAATTATCCTTGTTTAAAGGGACCAATTGATATGAGAAGAGTTATTATCCAAATATTCAGTGTTTATTTTACAATGATATACTTCGGGGCTGCATTCAGTACAGAAGGCGAAATGAGGGTTTATTTTCTTATTTGTGCTGTTTTAAATGCAATAGTGGCAATTAAGATAACCAAGTATAAATCAAAGGCAAATCTTTTTTATAATGGGTTATTCTTGTTCTTTTCCCTGTCCTCGTCTTATTTTGTATTCACAAAATTTGATCAGTTAAATCTGAACATAACAAGTAAATACATATTCCTCACATTCCCAACATTGATTAAAAATGTATTTTTATTACTGAACATGGTAATATTCTTATTTGCATTAATGGAGTTTTTAAACTCAACAGAACAATAATAAACCGGAGAACTTAATGAAACCAAAGAAGCTAAAGAAAGAGTTTGAAATAAATATCGAAGAGACAACATATCCATCCATGGGAATTGGCTATTATGAAGGCAGAACCATGTATGTCAAAAATACATTTCCCGGTCAATCTTACTGGGGAAGACATATGAAGAACCATAACGGTATTGGAATCATATTACCCTTAGAAAAACTTAAAAATGCAGAGTATGAGACAGAGCCGGCCTGCCCACACTACGACAAATGTGGTGGATGCATGAGCCAGGAGATACCATATGATATCCAAACAGATTTTAAAGAAAAAGAAGTATTAGACTTATTCAAAGAAGGTAATCTTGAGTTTAAAGAGTATCTTGAGTTAGTCAAAAGTCCAGATCAATACGGTTACCGTAACAAGATGGAGTATACCTTCGGAGATGAAGTAAGAGACGGAGAATTATGTCTAGGTATGCATCTTAAAGGCAGAAAGAATGCTGTAGTAACAACTGACCAGTGTAAGCTGGTAAGCAATGATTTTAATCTGATACTAAAAGCTGTATTAAAGCATTTTACTGAATTAGGTACTCCATACTACAGAACCATGCTCCATACCGGTATTTTAAGAAATCTGATATTAAGAGAAGGCAAAAATACAAATGAGTTAATGGTTATCCTTGTAACCAAAGAGTACGAAGAGTTTGATAAAGAGAGCTTCATTAGCACTTTGCTCAAATTAAAAACAGAAGCAGAAAT
>JASDTM010000061.1:13286-23962 GCA_041891535.1 Clostridiaceae bacterium | reverse complement strand
GAGGTACATAGGACAGCCTCAAAGCTTTCTCCTTTGCACTTAAATTACTTATTTCAGTTCCATCTATTTTTACAGACCCATTTGATGGTTTTAAAAAACCTAGAATATTTCTTACCAGGGTACTTTTTCCAGATCCATTTGGCCCAAGTATTGTTATAAACTTTCCACTTGGAATTTCCAGGTTAAGGTTTTGTATTTTAAATCCATTTCCATATGTAAAATTAAGGTTTCTTATTTCTATTCCCATATTTACCCCCTCTTATTCTTCATAAGAAGATATATGAAAAACGGTGCTCCGAAAACTGCTGTTACAGCACCCACAGGCAATTGTGCCCCATCAATTGCAGATCTTGCTACAGTATCAGCAAAAATAAGGAAAATACTTCCTGTGACCATTGAAAATGGGATTAGTTTAGAATGAGCTGGACCCACAATATTTCTTACAATATGTGGAATAATCAACCCTACAAATCCGATGGTTCCTGTGAAGGCAACGCAGATTGCGACGATGAAGGATGAAATAATCAATATGTTTTGTCTTACCTTAGATGTCTCAACCCCCATGGACATGGCTACCTCATCTCCTGCAGTTAAAATATCCAAGTCTCCTGAATATCTCCAAAGCAAGTAAGTTAAAATGCCAATTGCAGGAGTCATAACCACAAGCTGTAAGTAACCTGTTGAAGCAAGGCTTCCCATGGTCCAATATATAATCCTTGCCACATCTTTTTCGTTAAATACCATTAAAATTGAAACAATGGCACTTAAAAAATAGCTTATTGCAATACCTGAGAGGAGTAATGACTGAGTAGATACCTTCTTATCCTTGGCAGCTATAAAGTAAACCAAAAATGTTGTTGACAAAGCTCCAATGAAAGCAGCCAAGGCTATCAAACTGATTCCCGGAATTGTTGTGCTTTTAAAAGAAATGATTACAAGTGCTGCACCTAGAGTTGCCCCAGAGGATATACCCAAAATATATGGGTCAGCCATCGGGTTTTTAAATACTCCCTGATATGAGCATCCCACCGCTGACAGTCCCGCACCAACAACAATTGCAGTAATTATCCTAGGTAGTCTGATATTCATTATGATGAGGTCCTTGGTTCCATGAGAATCAAAGCTCATACCTATCAGCCTTTTAACGTTGTCAATAATTATCCTATAGGTCTCCGAAAAACCTATTTTTGCATCTCCGAAGGTCATGGACAGACCTGAGAGCAAAATAAGTAGGAGGAGCATAAACAAAAGCTTTCCGCCCATTCGGCTATTTTTCATTTTCATGGCTCCTCCTTTTTATCATTGAATATTTTAAGTTAATTCAAATCAACTCAATAGGTTTTTATTTAAAAACATCCGGATGGAATAATTTGGCCAGAAGTTTTATCCCTTCACCAAGTCTTGGACCTTCCCTTGCAATCAAGTTGTCATCAACTTCGAATACCTGATTGTTTTTAACAGCAGTCAGATTCTTATATGGTTCAGTTGTTTTAAACTCATCAGCCATTTTAGCCATACTTCCCATGAATATCATAGTCGGGTCCTTTTCTACTAGCTTCTCTGAAGTGTAGCTCCAACCCTCGGCATCAATTGCAACATTTTCTCCGCCTGCAGCTTTTATCATTTCATTGATGAAGGTTCCGTTTCCGGCAGTGTAGTCTCCATTTTTACCAAATCCGGCAACATAGTAGGTTTTAACAGGCTTAACATCCTTTAGTTTTCCTGTAACTTCGGAAATTTGAGTATTGATATTCTTTACTATTTCCTCAGCTTCTTTATTAGCGTTAAGTATTTTACCAATTTCCTTCATGTTTTTGAAGGAACCTTCAAGGCTGTCTCCACTTGATATTGAAACTACTTTTGCACCTGCAGCTTCAATCTTTTTAACTGTCTCTTCTTTTAAAAAGCTGGTTATAACTATGTCCGGGTTCATTTCAACAATTTTTTCAATTGATGGATTTGACATGGAACCAACTGAAGCAACTGAAGATACCTGGCTTGGATAATCACAAAAATCAGTTCTTCCGACCAGCTTGTCACCCTTGCCTAGAGCATAGATTACTTCTGTAAAGGTCGGGGACAAGGATACTATTTTCTTAGGTTCAGCTTTTATCTCAACCTCAGTACCTGAAGCACTTTTTATTGTAATTGGATAAACTGTCCCCTTATCTTCAACTTTTGCTGTTGTTGTAGCTGCTGTAGTTGTAGCCGCATTTGTAACTGTTGTTGAGCCTGCTGAAGTGGTGCTGTTTGTTGCTGCAGGTGTACACCCCATCAACACAAACAGCATGGTCATGATCAATGAAAATGATCTTAATGTCTTCTTCAATTTTCCTTCCTCCGTATGTCTATATAGTCATTTTTATCAACTGAAACATCCTCGAATTTAGCCATGTTAGAAAGTGTGAAAATAGACAGCTCCATAATATTCATTCCTATTGGGCATCCAGAGCCCTCTCCCAGCCTCATGTCCATATCGATTGGTGGTTTTAGGCCAAGGAACTCACTGGCTACTTTAAATCCAGGCTCAACCGATGAGTGGGATGGAAATGCATAGGACAGTACATCTTTATTGAAGTAGGTTGCACTGATTAATGCAGCGATGGAAATAACTCCGTCCAATACAAATGGGATACCCTTTTCTGCACATTTTAAGTAAGCACCAGTCATTGCAAGAATATCTGCCCCGGAAATCTTTCTTAAAAGATCCAGTAAATCAGTAAATGGTTGGTTATTATTTATCGATTCTCCCACAACCCTTATCTTATTTAATAAATCCTCATGAGAAATCCCCGAACCATATCCCGTTACAACACCTGGTTTTGCTCCAGTAAGTGCACTTAACACTGCAGCAGACGTGGTTGTATTTCCTACTCCCATTTCACCTGCTCCTATTAAGTTATATCCTGATTCAATGAGCTTTTCGGTAACTTGCATTCCGCTTAAAATACATTTTGCAGCCTCTTCTCTGGACATTGCAGGACCATTTACTGAATTTTGAGTACCATACAAAACCTTATGATCTGTATGGCCTTCAATATCCCTTATGACACCAATGTCTTCCAAGAAGATATCAGTATTATAGTAAGCTCCTATCTTACAGAGTCCAGACCCGCCATTTAAGATATTCATGCAGATCTTTTGTGTTGTATCAACAGGATTTCTTGATATTCCCTCATCTGTCACACCATTGTCCCCGGCAAATACAACAACACACTTTTTGAACTCTGGGATTGAGCCGTTAAAAATAGAGAATAGCCTTCCATAAAAATCCTCCATTTTACCTAAAGACCCTGGGGGCTTACATAATGAGTCCACGTAAACCATAGCTGCCTTATAGAACTCAAAATCTGGAGTAACTATTGAATCTGCAGTACTTTTAATATTCTCTTCTTTGTAACCTTCTGCTTTGAATTCCAGTCCTGGAATCAAGTTCAAAGCTCTTTCGGATGCATTTAAATAATTCATGGATCATCTTCCTTTAAAATAAATAGAGCAGCAGGTCTTTAAACCTACTGCTCGCTTGTAATAAACAAATCATTACCAATAGTATTTTCCGCCCGAAAATTTTTAGGATACATTGAAGGCAGGTCTCCTGGCTCATGCTTCTTCCTCCCTTTACCTTCCCCGAAATAATACGAGTGGCAATCAAAGTTCGTCTGCAATTACAGTAGCGGGGGCTGCTGCGGCTTTTACCGCATTCCCTTTTCACCCTTCTAGAGGGCACCTTCGCTGATGGTTATTCAGTTATATTGATATGTTATTCTTTATACAGATTAAAGTCAATCCTTGTATCTCTTGTCTGGATCAAATCCATTTTCAAGAAGGAAGGACCTTATACCCTGAGTTGCATCAAGTAAAAGTGATACAGATCTCTGAGTTGACAGTGTGTCTACGAACATTGCAAGATATGATGATAAATCAACCTGTGAGAACCATTTTGCATTTAAAACTTCAGGTGCCACATAGTTTAAGTTTGTAGAGAATACCTTGTCTATCAAGCCTTCTTCGTAGAACTTATCAAATTTTGCAGTACCTTCCGTGAAGAATCCAAAGGTTGAAGCAACAAATATTTTCTTTGCTCCCCTTCCTTTTAGTTCCTTTGCAATATCTAACACTGATTCTCCGGATGCTATCATGTCATCAACTATCAAAACATTCTGTCCATGGATGTCTCTACCTATATATTCATGCTGAACAATAGGATTCTTTCCATTTACAATCCTGGAATGATCTCTTCTTTTATAGAACAAACCAACATCAAGTCCAAGAACACCTGCATAATATATAGCCCTGTCCATTGCACCTGTGTCAGGAGAAATTACAACCAGTTTTTCTGATGGTGAGAATAACCATTTTTCCTCGGTTAAAAAGTGCTTTAAAATATCCAAGGTTGGATAAATGTTCAAGAAAGAAACCAGTGGTATTGCATTTTGAATTGTTGGGTCATGGGCATCGAAAGTAACTATTTCATCTACACCCAGCTTTTCAAGGTCCTGTAGTGCCATTGCACAGTCCAGGGATTCCCTTGACTTTTTCTTGTGTTGCCTAGAAGCATAAAGCAGTGGCATTACAACAGTGACTCTTTCGGCTCTGCCGTTCATTGCAGACAATACTCTTTTAATATCCTGAAGGTGCTCATCCGGCCCCATCATTACTTCTTGTCCGAACATCTTATACTTGACTGAATAGTTTGATACGTCAGCTATTATGAAGATATCCTTGCCTCTGACTGTCTCCTTAAGTCTTACCTTACCTTCACCATTGGAAAACCTGGTCTGTTCTGCAGGTATTAAGTATGATGTTACTCTGTTACCTTCCCTGTCATAGTTTTCCCCGGTTTTTTCTCTTATCTCCAGTATGTGCTTATCAAGCATTTCTCCAAGCTCTTTGCAGCCTTTCAATGCTATGATACCCAGATCACCTTTGATATGTTTTTTTGAATCATTGAACATTCAAGAAACTCCTTTTAACTTTACTCCAAATACATTTTAAGCCCACACGGATAATATTCCAAGGATTAACTCTCCAATTTCAGAAGAAAATCCCAAGTTATCCCCAACTATCCCACCGATTTTTGTTTTGGCCATTCCCGTAAAATATATTGCATAAACCAGTAAAACGGCTATGGATACCAATGTTACGAGTATCTCACCACAAACTAATCCCAGGATTAATACAACAACCGTATTGATGATAAGTGAAACTTTACTGGCTCCATTTATAAAATAGTTACCTGAGGATTGCTCTTTTGCAGGGATTCCCATGAAAGCCACGTAACAAAGTGATAATTTCCCAATGGCACCTAATAAGGGCAAGATCCAAATTCTTCTCGTCAGTATAAGTTCATTGAAAACCACACCCTTGATTGCAAGATCCATGAATATACCTATTGCACCGTAGGCACCAATCCTTGAGTCCTTCATGATTTCAAGGACCTTATCGCCGCTTCTTCCAGAAAACATGCCATCCAAAGTATCTGCAAACCCATCTACATGGTAAGCACCGGTAATCAGCAGCAATAACAAAACTGATAAAAGTGCATTAATTTTAGATGGACAGTTTAAAAGTGACAATCCCATTGAAAATGCAACCACAGGTAAATATATAAGTGCTCCGAAAAAAGATAGTAGTATGGAGCTTCTTTTAGCGGAAGAATCTGAATAATCAAGTTCTTTCTTTATTGGAATTCTGCTGAAAATCTGTGTCAAAACCAACAATTCATTCATCCTTTTATCCTCATTGGTATTCCTGAAACCATGAAATATACTTCGTCTGCCATTGAAGCAAGATACTGGTTTATAAAACCTGTAAAATCCGTGAAGATTCTTCCAAGCTTATATTCAGAAATCAACCCCATTCCAACTTCATTGGTTATTAATACACTGTCACCATCTATATTTTTCAGGGCGTATACAAGCTTCTCAAACTCATTTTTAATTGTTTTGAATATTTTCTCTGTCTCTTCTTTTGTAGGTTCATCCATATTTTCTGAATTATCAAAAATTAAATTGTTAATCATGTTAGTAACGCAATCCAACAGTATATACCTGCCCGAATTACTTACAACAATGTCCAAATCAGTATGACCCTCATGTGTCAGCCACTCTGAAGGTCTTCTTTCCCTGTGTTTTTTTATTCTTTCATCCATTTCGCCATCCACTCTTTGAGCTGTGGCTATGTATAAAACCTCTTTTTCATTTTCGAAATACTTTTCCCCGAAGGTTGACTTGCCCGACCTTGAACCGCCGGTCACCAATATTATTCTACCCATTTTCAGTTTTTGGTTGACAATAAATCCAGATGCCCATAATCTATATTATGTTAATTTATTATTGCCTGACTCTCCTTAAAATTTTTTAAACCTTTAAATCCTTGGCTATTTTGACTATTTCCTCAGGATTAAACAGGGCTTCTATGACTAATTGATCAGACATCAGTCTGGTTTTTAAAACAGCACAGTTTGAGAAATATGCAGAATTTCTGTAGTTCATATTTCCACCAATTATATAAGTGTAAATGGAAGCCATTACTCCACCATGAGACACTACCAATATCTTCCTGTTATAGCCCTTCTCCATTCTGATTAAATCTTCCAGAAAGTCAACTACTCTCTCATATAAATCCATATGGGATTCGCCTTCGGGTACCCTATAACCATGGTAATCCTGATTCCATTCCCTGAACACTTCAGGATACTTCTTCTCAATTTCCTGGTAGGTCATACATTCAAGCTTACCTAAATTCTGTTCATTAATTCTGCCATCAACCGAGGCAATATTGGATTTAAAACCCATGAGTTCAAGGGTGTCCCTGGTTCTCGATCTTTCTGATATGTATATTTTGTCCGCATGGAATTTCATCTTATTTACTACTAAGCCTGCTGCCCTGGCCTGTTCTTTTCCACGTTCGGTCATTGGAGAATCGGTGAAACCATAGTAATAATTCTTCGTATTTGCAAGGGTTTCCCCATGTCTTATAAATAAAATTTCCATAAAAATCCTCCTTCATTGATTATATCAGAAGGAGGATTTTTATCTTTCAACTTAACTTAAAATTAAGAATCAGTGTGTTCTTTATTCTAACTTTCATATTTTATCTTGAAAAAATTAGATATGCTGATCAGAGTTCTTGATAATACTTCAGCTTCTTCGTCAGATAGGTTTGATAATACTGTATTAACCATTTCTTCATGATATTCTTCATGTTTGTCAAAAGCCTTCATACCTTTATCAGTAAGTTTGATTCTGACTATTCTTCTGTCATCCTCATCCCTCATCCTTTCCACATAGCCTTTTTCAATTAATCTGTTTACGGAAATAGTAAGTGTTCCAGTTGTAATATTCAAAAGCTCAGCAACCTCAGACATATTTTTGGACGTGTATTTACCTATTGCTTCTATGGTATGCATCTCATTTACTGTCAAATTTAATACGGTCTGCTGCTTTATAACCTTTTCCTCAATTCTCAGTATCTGATTGAACACATTGACGAACAGATGGTTCAGAACTTTTCTGTTATTATCCAAAACTACCTCCGATTTTAATTCTTTACGAAAATATTATTTTTCTGTTTTTAAAATACACTGGGTCAAGTCCTATTGATTCAATGAATTTTGCTGCATCTTCTATGGATTCGCCGATATAAACTGGTCCATGGGAATCAGATCCAATGGTTACAAATTTACCCCCGGCTTTTTTAAAAGCTGAATAATTCTCCATAAATTCTTCAATGAATATACCTTGTCTGAATCTGACAAGATTTAATTCCAATGCCTTTCCTTCTTCAGCAAGAAACTTAAATACTTCATTCATTTCATCTGGGAACTCACTAAACCTGAAGCCTTTAATTTTATAGGGTGAATATCTTGATGGGTAATCAATATGACCGAGACTGTCCACAAAAGGATGTGTCTTTAAGCATTCAAGAATATACTTGAAATAATCCCTGTAGAAGGTATCTCTGTCCTTTGCCAGAAAATTCTCTTTGCTGTATATGTCATAATCACCTATTGTGTGGACAGAGCCGATTACATAATCCAAGGGACCTGCATCAATAAATTCCTTTGATTTATCAGCAGTCCTGGGATCCATGCCACACTCTATTCCAAACAATAAAGTATCAGATCTTTTGGGGTCATACTCTTTATGAAAATCAGTAATTGAAAAATCAGAATATGAGCCGGGAAACAAATCATTGTAATTTATATCCAGGTGGTCTGTGACTATCATACCGATTCCTGATGCCTTTGCCTTCTTTTCTGCTTCTGCCACAGTCATCTGTGAATCAAAGCTGAATTTTGTATGTATGTGGGTATCAAAAAGCATTACTTGGCTCCAGCAAGGTAACATTCTACTATTTCTCCATAGTAGATGTTGTGATAATCCCCATCGATGTAGGATGTTGCCTGTACCTCAGGAGCAAGTACAGATGGATCTATCTTGTGCTTATACACAATTTTACACTCATAGTATATGTCTGCACCTTTAATTACAGAAACATTGACGCTTTTTCCGGGCATTCTTTCAATTTTTCCATCCTTGAATTTGTCAAAATTCCTTCCTGACCTTGTACCTGCTATGGAAAGTTTTTCCCTCGCCCCAGCATTAGTTGCAATGGAAACAGTAAACTCCTTTGCATTTTCAATTATCGAAGAAGTAAATCTTGAATTTCTGACTAGGATTGTAAAAATAGGTCTACCCCATTCAAAGCCAATGTTTCCCCAGCTTATGGTCATTACATTCTCATTTCCTGCCTCATCCCTTACAGTCAGGAACGCTCCTTGTCGGTGCAGGTATTTCATACTTTTATCCAAATATCTCATGAATTCTATTGCCAATTTTTGTATCCTCCAAATAGTTATCGCATTAATTATTATAATATACTAATGCCTCTATATAATAATACATTGATGATAAATAAAAGTAAAAAATTATATTAATTGTTATACAATTAGTAATATAGTGGAAATATAAAAGAAACAATTCAAAATAAAACCATGGAGATTCGACAAATTATGGAAAAGCATGTATCTGACGGTAAGTTAAATATATTCAATGCCAATCAACTTAAATTCATAGCCATAGTTGCCATGCTCATTGACCACATCGCCTGGACCTTCGTACCTACTTCATCCTTTGAAGGTCAGCTTATGCATTCTATTGGAAGACTTACATTCCCCATAATGGCATTCTTCATTGCAGAAGGATTCCATAAAACCTCGAATTTGAAGAAGTATTTTATAAGGTTATCTGCCTTTGCACTGATATCTCATATACCCTTCCAACTCTTTGCCCTGGGCAGAATTCCCTTATTGGAACCAAGACTTGGAGATACTATTATAGACACTGCAACAACAAGCATAATGTATACCCTTACTCTTGGACTTCTTGTCCTTATTATCTGGAAAAAAACCAGTTTGAATGAAATAGTAAAATTTGGTCTGACCATGTTTATCTTGATCATTGCAATCCCTGGTGATTATGCGTTTTTCGGAGTACTTCTGGTCATGGCGTTTGGATTTGCCTATCCAGACAGGAAGCTCCAATTGATTTTAGGATCAATAGTCATCCTGTTTTTAGTATATCCATCTGTCACTCTTAAAGGTCCTGAGCCCTCAGTTTTTATGCTGGCCACATTTATACCACTGGGATTGATTGCCATGTATAACGGTAAACTCGGCAACGGCAGAGGAATGAAATGGTTTTACTATATTTTTTATCCTGCCCACCTTCTTATCCTCTTTTTGCTGAAAGCGTTCATAATAAAATAGAGAAAGAGTTTTAACTCTTTCTCTATTTTTATTCATTGATCACTAATATTGTTCTTTAGATTCCTCTTTGCATCTCATATAAAGGATATTTCTTGCATAGTGCAACTACTTCTTCTCTTACGTTTGAAAGATCCTCGTCCTTTAAGTGGCTTAAAACATAGTCAATCAGCTCTGCTATCTTGACCATATCCTCTTCCTTAAGACCTCTGGTAGTCATAGCTGCAGTTCCTATTCTGATACCTGAAGTTATGAATGGTGACTGAGTCTCCTTTGGAACTGTGTTCTTATTAACTGTTATACCAACTGAATCCAACTTGTTCTCGGCTTCCTTACCAGTTATGCCATGGTCAGTTAAATCCATCAGAAGTAAATGATTGTCTGTTCCACCTGAAACCAGCTTCCAGCCCCTCTTAGTAAGTTCATCTGCAAGTGTCTTTGTATTCTTTACTACCTGGCCGATATATTCCTTGAATTCAGGCTCCATTGCCTCCTTGAAACAAACTGCCTTACCTGCAATTACATGCTCTAGTGGTCCACCCTGCATTCCTGGGAATACAGCCTTGTCTAGTGCCTTAGCCCATTTTTCTTTACAAAGTACAGCTCCGCCTCTTGGTCCTCTTAAGGTCTTATGAGTAGTGGTTGTAACAAAATCAGCATAAGGTACTGGTGACTCATGGTAGCCTGTAGCAACCAAGCCAGCGATATGTGCCATGTCTACAACTAATACAGCTCCGACTTCCTCAGCTATTTCACCGAATTTCTTAAAATCAATTTTTCTTGGATATGCTGATGCTCCGGCAATTATCATCTTTGGCTTTTCAGCGAGTGCAATTCTTCTTACTTCTTCATAATCAATTGTTTCATTTTCTTCGCTGACACCATAGCTTACAACATTGTATAAAAG
>JASDTM010000061.1:1839-13276 GCA_041891535.1 Clostridiaceae bacterium | reverse complement strand
GGTCAAATGACCGCCATGGGATAGATTCATACCAAGAACCTTGTCTCCCGGCTTTAATACTGCCATATAAACAGCCATATTAGCCTGTGAGCCAGAATGAGGCTGAACATTGGCATGTTCCGCTCCAAAGAGCTTCTTCATTCTTTCTCTTGCAAGATCTTCTATTTTATCTATAACCTCACAACCACCATAATATCTCTTTGCAGGATATCCTTCAGCATATTTGTTAGTCAAAGCTGAGCCTACTGCTTCCATTACTGCAGGGGATGTGAAATTCTCAGAAGCGATTAACTCGATGTTATATTCCTGTCTATGTTCCTCTTCCTCTATGAACCCGAATATTTCCGGATCACTTTTTTTTAGATACTTACTATCCATTCTGTCCTCCTGTATTTAAATATGTGTTTATTCTAATTATATATCATAACTTTTATAACAGAAAATTTTTTCTTCATTGTTATCCAACCGTTAACAAATGAGGCTATATGTCCACCATGGCTGCTTCATAGGTCTATTTTCATGTACATGATATAATAGATTGTACATTTTAAGGAGTAAATTCATATGGATGAAATAAATACAGACCTGATTCTAAAGTCAGCTGCCAACGCAGGACAACTGATGCTGGAGTCCGGTGCGGAAACATATAGAGTAGAAGATACTATGAATAGAATTTTGTTGAAGTTCGGAGCAGAAGGTGGAGAAAGCTTTGTCACCCCTACTGGTATTACTGTATCCTGTTATGATAAAAACGGAACATCTCAAACAACAGTAAGAAGGATACAGAAAATAAGCGTTGACCTGTAAAGAATTTCCTTGATAAATGATTTATCCAGGGCAATTGATCCGGAAATTTTAAGTCCCACCGACTTTCAAAATGGATTAAACAGCATAAAAAGAAGAAAAAGATATCCCTTTTGGATAACACTTTCAGGTACAGCGTTGGTTGGAGCCTGTGTAACTTCGATGCTGGGCGGCTCTATAGGCGAAAGCATTGGTGCAATGATTGCAGCACCTTTAGTATATATATTGGAGAAAATCGCATCATCCTTAGGTTTGAATCAGTTTCTGCAAAATGCACTTGGTGGTCTATTTGCAGTATTATTTGGTTCTTTTCTAAAAACCCTTGGGTTGATACCACAATTCAGCTTTCTTGTAATAGGAACCATAATGATTCTGGTACCTGGTGTTACAATCACCAACGCCATAAGAGATACTATTCAAGGTGATTACCTCTCAGGGATTGCAAGGACAATGGAAGCCATAGTAACAGCCTCAGGCATAGCCTTTGGTGCAGGCTTGGCATTCCTCTTAGTGGGTGTAATTGTATGATGATACTAAAATCAGCAGTTTTAGCTTTTTTAACCACAATTGGTTTTTCCATACTTTTTAACATAGAACGTAGAAAAGCCTTGGTTGCGGCACTTGGTGGTTCCATGACCTGGGTTGTATATGAGCAGGTTTATTCCCATACAGGACACGATCTGACTTCTCTTCTAATTGCAAGTATAGCCATTGGAATCTATTCAGAAATTATGGCAAGGAGAATGAAATCCCCATCCACCATTTTCTATATACCCGGATTTATAACACTTGTCCCAGGTGCTAATATTTACTACACAATGCTTGAAGCTGCAAGAAGTAACAAGGATGCAGCAATGGAAATGTTTATGAAGACTATACTAAAATCCGGAGCCATATCCCTTGGGTTGATTGTAGCCTCTGCCATAGTGGCAGTAATATTAAACTTTAGAAAACTTGGACTTAAGAACATCAAGAAAGGATTGAAAAATAATTGAGAAGAACTAAGCTAGTACAGGTCACAAAGGGTGGCATTTCCATAGAAGAAAGAATTAAGAATGCCTTGGAACAGTACTCAATAACTGATGAAAGTTTAATTGACATCAGAATTTCCGAATCAGAGGAAGGCAGAACCACAGCTCTTATAATCTATGATCCTGATAAAAGAAACGTACCTTAAAATGCTTTTATATTAATCAATACAACCTTAAGGAAAAATTTAAAGATAAGTGAATTAACTTGGTATACAATACCAGCTAAATGCACTTATTTTTTTCTCATTTATAATTTTTTTACCAAATTTTATTTTGTGATTATTTCAATTTTCTCTTAATCTTAAAACCTCATCCTTAATCAGAGCTTCTACCTTTGATGGCAGTTTTTCCAGTTCTTCTTTTGACAAAGCCTTTGTGTTTATTGCTTCAAGGAATTTGAGTTTTACTTTGGCTGGTTTGATTCTTTTATTGTTCGCTTCAAATAATTTATAAGAGCCTTCAACTACAACTGGAACCAAGACAGCTCCGGGTTTAGTGGCAAGCTTGAAACTTCCTGGCTTGAATTCAAGGTCAAGATATCCCTTATTCCTTGTTCCTTCAGGATAAATGACAAGTGTGTAGCCTTTCTTTACACTATCTATAGCCTCTACAATAGCTTCCATGGATTTTCTTGGGGACTCCCTGTCCATGAAGGAACACTTCAATATTTCCATCCATTCTCTTAAAATGGGAACTTTCTTCATCTCTTTTTTTGCTACAAAACCAAGTGGTTTATTTGCAAGGGCAAGCATTAATGCTATATCGAAATCACTTTGGTGGTTCCCTATAAACACACAGTTTTCATCAGGGATATTCTCAAGTCCTTCAACAATGAATTCCCCTCCGGTTGACTTTAATGCTGCATTTCCAAACCGTTGACCTACTTTTGCTCCAATTAAAAATGCTTCTTTATCCTTCCCCTCTTTGACTAATCCCCTGGCTTTTAAAAGCTCCGGCACAGTTCCAATGAGTCTTAATATAAATCCCGCAAAAAATAAAATTGTCTTAATCATATGTTCCTCCCTAAATAAATCAGGATCTGTTTTTTACAAACTACTTTGATTTTACAGTCAAATGCCATTTAGAACAATTACCATAAAGTGAAATCAAAATTGAAGTTAAAAAGAAAAGCATCTGATTCAGATACACCCGGGAATCTGGGTATTTATCTAAACAGATGCATTTGTAAAATATGTTTAAACCTAATTGTATTGGATTATCTTTTAACGACGAATTTATTCATCAGCCAAAGTACCAGAATTGAACCTATGACAGCCCATGCAACGGATCCGAAGTTAAAGGATGTAACTCCCTTAAAACCAAGGAATTCTCCAATGAAACCTCCTACTGCGGCACCGACTACACCCAATACTATGTTATGAAGTATTGAAAGCTTTGTTTTAGTAAATTTTCCTGCCAACCACCCGGTTATCAAACCGAATATAATCCAACTAAAAATACCCATACTATTCCTCCTGTGCGATCAATATTATGTAATAAAAGTCCTTTTAGGAACTTAGAATGATCTTCTATATAGAGGATAAACTTTTACGGGGTTTATTTATGGATTCAACATGGAAATTTAATATTAATTAAAATAATATCTACATATATCACTGAATATTCACAATAAACAATGAATCTGAATTATACCGGATATCAATAACCAGAGTAATTCAGATTCATTATATGTTTATTTACTGGGATCTATAGATTTCCAGCCTTTAATAAAATAATCTGCGCCGGAATATAATGTCATGAAGCCTGCCGCATACATTAGTATTGTTGCAAGTATTCCAATGGTAGGTCCAATTCCAGTTAATGCTGTGAAGAAGGAGTCATTTTCTATGACAAGCTTTAATAACATGGTTACTATTGCAACCATTTGAAGTACTGTTTTAAGTTTACCAAGATTTGATGCCGGTATTACATTTCCTTCATTGGCAGCAATGGTTCTTAGTCCTGAAACTGCAAATTCGCGTCCAACTATTACGATTGCAATCCATGCAGGTATCAAACCTTTGTCCACAAGCAGGATAAAGGCTGAAGTAACCAACATTTTATCAGCAAAGGGATCCATGAAAATACCAAAGTTCGTAACAAGGTTTCTCGCCCTTGCAATCTTCCCATCTAAATAATCCGTATAGGAAGCCACCGCAAAAATAATCAATGATATCAATGCCCAGTGAGGTAATGAGTCCACTGACCTAAAGAGAATAAAAAATGGTATAAGTATTATCCTGACCATTGTCAGCTTATTTGCCAGATTCATCAATAACCTCTCCTATCAAATCATATTCCATGGCATCTATGATTTTAACGTTCACCATATCACCAGCAATTAGTTCTTTTTCTGTTTCTATGAAAATACTTCCATCTATTTCCGGAGCCATTTCAAAGCTTCTGCCAACAAAGGTTTGTTCGTTTCTGCCTTCAACCAAAACCTTGTATGTTCTTCCGATTTTATTTAAATTGTTGTTAAATGATACGGCCTGCTGAGCAAGCATTAGTCTTTCTCTTCTGTCTAGCTTAACTTCCTCATCAATCTGCCCCTTCATATTGTAGGCTGGTGTGTCCTCTTCTCTTGAATAAGTAAATACTCCAACCTTGTCAAAATTGATATTGTTGATGAAATCCATTAGTTCAGAGAATTCTTCTTCTGTCTCACCTGGGAAACCTACAATTAATGAGGTTCTTAATATTGAATCAGGCATCAATTCTTTTATTGTGTGGATTTTGTCTAATATATCCTTCTTGGAGGTTCTTCTTCCCATTCTTCTTAAAAGAGTATCAGCTACATGCTGTATCGGCATATCAAAATAATGGAGTATCTTTTTACTGTTTGATATGGTGGTCAAAAGCTCATTATAAATGCCTTCGGGATACATGTACATGAGCCTAATCCAGTCAATACCTTCAATGGCTTCAAGCTCAGTCAAAAGCCCGTGGAGGGTCTGCTTACCGTAAATATCAGATCCATACATGGTGGTATCCTGAGCAATGATAATTAGCTCTCTTATACCTGATTTAGCAAGCTTTCTGGCTTCTTCAACAATGTGTTCCTTTTTTCTTGATCTGTATGATCCCCTGATTTTGGGGATGATACAGTAGGTACAATTTTTTGAACAACCTTCAGAAATTCTGATATAAGCACTTGTTCCAATGGTATCTGAAAGAACCCTTTCTCCCTCATTTATGTTAAGATCTGAGTAAGCAATGTCGATAATCTTTTCATTTTTTTCTATAAAATTATCCACATGCTCCTTTAATCTTCCATAGGAGTTTACACCTAAAAGTACGTCAAGCTCAGGCATTTCATCCATTAGTTCTTTTCCGTATCTTTGAGTCAGGCACCCTGTCGCCATTAAAAGCTTACATTTGCCCTCTTCCTTGAATTTTGCCATTTCAAGTATTGTATCTATGGATTCTTGCTTTGCATCCTCTATGAAACCGCAGGTATTAACTATGATAATCTCAGCATCCATTGGATCCGGAACAATCTTATATTTATTTTTCATAATATCCAGCATTATTTCTGAATCCACTCTGTTTTTGTCGCAGCCAAGACTTACCAAGCCCACAGTATATTTTTTGTTTTCCATATATTATCCTTAATATTCCTTTATCTGTTTATATCTTCCGGTCCCCATAAGACTCTTCTTGGTTTTGATCCATCAGGACCAGAAATGACACCTTTTTGTTCCAGCTCGTCAACTATTCTTGCTGCTCTGTTATAGCCTATTCTCATTCTCCTTTGAAGATATGAAGTGGAGGCTTGCTTGTTCTCAACGACTATCCTTATGGCTTCGTCCAAAAGCTCATCAGAATCTTCTCCTCCCGAACCATCTTCTTGTACACCGGATTCAATGTGGTTGATTATGTTCTCATCATATTCAACTTCATCTTCCACAACCTTGATGTGTTCGACAATAGCTTCAACCTCTTCCTCGGAAATGAAGGCTCCTTGGATACGCTTTGCTTTTTGAACTCCCACAGGACAATAGAGCATGTCACCCTTGCCAAGAAGTTTTTCAGCACCAGCCTGATCCAATATTGTTTTAGAGTCAACATAGGATGATACAGCAAAGGATATTCTGGATGGTATGTTGGCTTTAATTACTCCAGTTATAACATCCACAGAAGGTCTTTGAGTTGCGATGACAAGGTGCATTCCCGCAGCCCTGGCCATCTGAGCCAGTCTCATTACATAGTTTTCAACCTCGTTTGCGGCAACCATCATAAGGTCTGCAAGCTCATCAACTATGATAACTATGTAAGGCAGCTTTTCATCGATTTTGCCCTTTGCCTTAAGGTCATTATATCCATCAATGTTTTTAACCGAGTTATCAGCAAACAGCTTATATCTCCTTGTCATTTCATTGACAGCCCAGTTCAAGGCACCTGCTGCTTTTTTAGGATCTGTCACAACAGGTATCAATAAATGTGGAATACCATTATAAATTGATAATTCAACCATCTTTGGATCCACCATGATAAGTCTGACCTCTTCGGGTGTGTATTTATATAGTAGTGATACAATCAAAGAGTTTATACAAACTGACTTACCAGAGCCTGTGGCACCCGCAATAAGTACATGTGGATACCTGGTCAGATCTCCAACAATGGCTTCTCCGCTGATGTCTTTACCTAAGGCAATTGCCAGCTTCTGAGAAGTTTTCTTGAATTTATCCGATTCGATAACTTCACGTAAAAATACCGGACTCGTCTCTTTATTAGGAATCTCAATCCCCACTGCACCCTTGCCTGGGATAGGTGCTTCAATCCTTACTCCTGTGGCTGCAAGTCCCATTGCAATATCATCAGACAAACCTACAATTTTTGAAACCTTTATGCCAGGTTTAGGTTGAAGCTCATATCTTGTAACTGTGGGTCCCTTACTTACATTAATTACAGTTGCATCAATAGAGAAGCTCTTTAGGATTTCCTGAAGCTTCTGAGCATTTTCTATTATCTCTTTTCTGTCATCCTCACGAATCAAGCCTTTGATATTTTCCTTTAACAACAGTGCTTCCGGATAATTATATGGCTTTTTCTTTTTAACTTCAGGCGAATCAACAGATAATTGTTTTCCCTTGAATGGTGCTTCCTCTTCAGTTGGATGGTTAGGAGCAGGAACAGTTTTGGGTTTATCCATAATATGGGCTTCTGTTTTAGTATCAGGCTTCTCTATTACTTCTGTATTTTCTTGTGCTTCCTCATCATATTTCAGGTCAGATAATTCAAGGCCGGTCTTTCCCTTGAAGGGTGGCTTGATTTGCTGGTTTACTGCATTGTCTTCCATATCTTTTTTCATATTTGGATTTGCTTTTGAATTTTTAAGCTCAATATTGAACTTATTTATTGGTGATTGGTTTTCTCCATCACCAGCATATGACAGCTCTGAACCACCTTCATTGTGAATATGGATATCAGGTAGTTTAAGCCTTTGTTCGCCCTGATTACCCTTATCCTTGGCTCCAAATTTGAAATTTTTAAAGGTTAAGGCAGATTCATCACCTTCACCGTTAGTTCCATCTGTTTCTGTTATAAGACCATTGGAGTTCACTTCAGTGGTCTTGCCAAGTTCAGGAACTTCCATCTTGTTTAACAACATTCTTTTTTCTTCTTCTTTTTTCTCTAATATCAGCTTTTCACGTCTTTCAGCCATTTTATCCTTAAGCTGGGTATTTATAGCTTCAGTGGCGTGCTTTCCCTTCCTTAAAGAGTCATAGAATGTGGTGTTTAATAAGAGCACTCCTCCTACCAGTATTCCAATAACAGAGAAAATGTATGTTCCGGCTACTCCTATCAACTTTTCAATTGGATATGCCAAAACAAACCCTAAAATACCTCCATGGTTGTTTTCAGTCAGATTCGGTATTGCAGACAAAGCCTTTGCAAATCCAAGATCATCACCTAAATGAGTATTTTTAAGGGATAAAATAATTCCCAGTTTTAATAAAATAATAATGACTCCGATGGTCCTTCTTCCTGCAAATAATCCTGATTTTCTTATAATGAAAGAAAAACCCCACAGTATGAGCAGCAATGGTACAAAATATCCTGTAAAACCGGTGATTGAAAATACAAGGTTTTTAAAGAACTCTCCCAACCTTCCTATTTTATCTGTAAATATTCCGGCAGTGAGAAATAATCCCAACCCAATAAGAAGTATTCCCGTGATTTCATTACCCATACCAGAGTAAAATTTTTCACTGGCTGATGTTTTATTAGAATTGGTTCTTGTATTTGTTGTTTTTGAACTTGATGTTCTGCCAGTGCCTGTCGGCTTTTTTCTCACAGGCTTTTTCCTCTCCGTCAAGATCTCACCTCCTGATTATTTATTTAAATCCAGTCAATAGATTGGATAATACTTGCTTTCCATCCCTTATTTTACCATAACTCATATATTTTACATAATATATACAGGTATTGGTATATCTAAATTATTTTAACTCACAATTTCTTATACAAAAAGGAAATGGCAGACTACCATTCCCTTTTTGTGATTTTTTATTCCAACCTATTCATCCAACCATTTACTTTGATTGATTTATGGCTTGAATGCTTGAATAGTTTCAATCTAATTCTTAAGTTTTACCTCATGATATCGATCAAGTCTTTCTTGGCTGCTGCATTTGCCGGCATTACAGAGAATACCAAGCCTATTGTTACTGATATTACTACTGTCAGGATAATAGAATTCAAAGCAACGGATGCTCTGAAGGGAATGAAATTGGATATGATCTCAGCTCCTACAACTCCTGTTAAAAATCCAATGAAACCGCCGATTGAGGTTATTATTATACCCTCGAACAAAAATTGGTTTCTGATGGAGCTTTGTGTTGCACCCAAGGCTCTTCTTATGCCTATTTCCCTCGTTCTCTCAGATACTGATATATACATCATATTCATAACTCCCACACCTGCAATTAAAAGGGAAATGCCTGCTATCGCTGATAGGAAGTATGTTATCATCTGCAGAACATTTCCTATACCCTGAGTTAACATGGACATATCAAAGGCGGTGTAGGTACCGCTGTTTTTCATTGTACCCATTAGTTTCAGCTTGGAAATTACTTCATCGGTTACTGTTTTTGGAGAAACTCCTGGTTTTAAAGTAACTTTTAGATTATTACCAGAGTTTTCTGGTCTGAAGTATTTAACATAGGTTGAATCTGGAATATATAAATCGTATCTG
The DNA here is from genome assembly GCA_041891535.1 of Clostridiaceae bacterium. GTDB lineage: Bacteria > Bacillota > Clostridia > Clostridiales > Clostridiaceae > JG1575. The sequence goes on along the minus strand of JASDTM010000061.1, from coordinate 4,240 downwards.
TCCATATTCATGAAATCCATTGGTTCTGCACCCTTATAAACACCAACCACCTTGAACATATTGCCTTGGAGTAATATAGTCTGACCCACTGCATCAGTGTTTCCCTTAAACATGTCATCTGCGGTTTGTTTGGATATTATAACTGCTGTGCTTTCGTTTTGAAGGTCCAATTGGTCAAGATTTCTTCCATAAAGCATTGGTCCGGCATATTTTTTACGACTTATCATCAAGCCCTTGTCACCATCTGAATAATAGGATCTACCTGTCAAGGTTTCAAAGCCCCTGTTTAATTCTTCAATCTCTACCTTTGCCACACCTTCGACGTTTTGAACCAGCTCCACATCCTGTGAGCCGTATAGCTGGACAGAAGATGAATAAAGATTGGAATCATCGGGTCTGAAGAGGACATTTACAACAACTTCTGACCCTTCACTTTGAGTTAAGTTTGAAATCATTGATAATTCAAAACCCTTTCCCAATGCCATTATAGTAATGACAGCCGAAATTCCGATGATTATTCCCAGCATGGTTAAAATGCTTCTTCTTTTATTTTTTATGAGAGCAGCAACGGAAGATTTCAGTATTTCTGATATCCTCAATTTTCATCCCTCCTGTCATCCTCTATGATCTTGCCATCAAAGATTCTAATTATTCTGTTTGCATAATTCGCCATGGTTTGATCATGGGTTACAAGGATTATTGTGACATTTTCTTCCTTGTTCAAGGTTTGAAAAAGCTTCATTATCTCAGTTGAGGTATTGAAGTCCAAGGCTCCTGTCGGCTCATCTGCAATTATAAACTTAGGGTTGTTCACCATTGCTCTGGCAATTGCAACTCTTTGCTGTTGACCGCCTGATAGCTGCTTTGGCAGCTTATCTCTTTTCTCCTCAATTCCCACTTTCTTCAAGAATTCCATTACTACTTTTTCAGCGACTTTACTTGAGTATCCCTTGTATAACAATGGCAGCTCCACATTCTCCAAAACAGTATTAGTTTCAATCAATGAAAAATTCTGAAATACAAATCCAACCATTTCATTTCTTATTCTAGAAAGATTATCATCATTCTTAATATCCTGGGCTTTACCGTTATATAGATACTCCCCCTCATATTTTGAATCAATGAATCCAAGAAGGTTTATCAGAGTTGACTTGCCTGAGCCTGATGGTCCCATTACAGCTACAAACTCACCTTCATTGATCGTAAGGGAAAAATCCTTCAAAACATGGAGTATTTCATCTCCAGTCCTGTAATATTTGTTTATGTTCTTAAGCTCAATCATTTAGTTACCTTGACAGCTTTACCCTCGGTTAATCCACTGTCAGGATTGTCTATTATGACATCCCCTAATTTCAAACCTGCCTGGAGTGTAAGGTAAGTTCCGCTGTCCCTTAAGGTAACTTCCTTTTTATGTGCAGTTTCACCCTGGACAGTCCATAAATATGTTTTACTGTTTTCATTGATAACTGCACTGGCCGGAATCAGTATTTCTCCAGTGCCAATTGCAATTTCAGCTGAATATCCATAGGGAACCGGCTCCGGAGTCGTTACCTTGAATTTATAATTTACTCCGGCAGAACCCATCATCTGGGATTGACCACCTGTACCTGAGTTTTCAGGAAGAAGTGAAAGCTCTGTGATTTCCCCTTCCATCTGCTTTTTTAAAGGCACTATATTAAGTTTTACTTTTTTGCCAACACTTAATTTGTTGTAGTCATATTCAGTAACAGATGAAGATATTATGGTATCTTTGGTAATAACCTCCATGAAAGGTGATCCCATGGATCCCTTCTCATTTTCCTCATGGATGATTACAATTCCATCAAAATCAGCCTTTTCATCATTTACTGCTGATTTTTTTGCATTTTCAAGTCTTGTATAAGCATCTTCCTTGTTGGACTCAGCTTGAGAAACTGCTCTTTCCAGCTGTTTTACTTCTGATAAGGATGCTTCTTTTTTACCTTCAAATTTTTGGACATCTGCCGTGTAGGTTTGAATGTCCATGACATTCCCGGAATTTTCAGCATCATCCAGATTTGCTTTTGCAGTGTAGTAGCCTCTTATGTTCTCATCCTGTCTGGATTTTGCATCCTCTAAATCTGAAACAGAATTGTTATATGCTTCATCAGCTCTGTTATATTGGGACTGGGCTTCAGATTTCTGAGTATCCAAAACATCGCTTTTATATGTGAATAGCTTGTCCCCTGCTTTTACATCCTGTCCATTTTTGACTAAAACCTCAGATACCTTTCCCTTAGAAGCATCAACTGCAATACTTTGAGTCTTTTTTGCCGTTGAATTTCCCTTTAAAAAAATCGGATCCTTTTCCCTTAGTGTCAAGAAGGTATATTCCTTTTTAACTTCATTGGATTTTGCATTCATTCTTAATAATCCGAAAAGT
>JASDTM010000061.1:0-1829 GCA_041891535.1 Clostridiaceae bacterium | reverse complement strand
CTCCTATGAGTATATTTTTCTTGTTGAAGATTTTTTTATTCTCGGCCATGGTAAACTCCTCTTGCTCACTCTAATTAAACTAATTTCTATACTATTATAGGCCTCCCAATATTTAATTAATCTTAAAATTCTACTTAAAATCAATTCTTAACATGGAATTTATGATTAATAATAAAGCAAAAAAATACTTTTTTAAGTTAGAAAAGTAAAAGCCCTGAGCTGTTACACCCAGGACTAGTATCTATTTAGTTGTCTTTGCCTTCTTCTTTACTCTTATCAGCATCGATTAAAGCATCTTTTCTTGATAGATTGATTCTTCCCTGCTGGTCAATTTCAGATACCTTAACCAGTATCTCATCTCCAACTGAAACAACATCTTCAACCTTGTTTACTCTTTCCTTCGCCAGCTTACTGATGTGTACAAGACCTTCCTTGTTTGGAAGTATTTCAACGAATGCTCCGAAGTTCATTATCTTTGTTACTTTTCCAAGATAAACTTCTCCGGGCTGAATGTCTCTTGTTATACCATCAATAATTGCAAATGCCTTTTTAGCTGCTGCAATATCGTCTGATGCTATAAATACATTTCCATCGTCATTGATGTCAATCTTGACTCCAGTGTCAGCTATTATCTTGTTAATAGTCTTACCACCTGAACCTATGACGTCCCTGATCTTATCAGGATCTATCTTCATGGTGATTATCTTAGGAGCATATTTTGATACTTCATCTCTGACCTTAGGAATGGCATTAAGCATAACATCCAAGATCTTCATCCTTGCAACTTTTGCATCTTCAATGGCTGTTCTTATAACATATGGTGATAATCCTGCAATCTTGGTATCAACCTGAATTGCTGTAATACCCTTCTCAGTTCCTGCAACCTTGAAGTCCATGTCTCCGAAGAAATCTTCAACACCCTGGATATCTGTTACAACCTCTTCTCTTTGAAGATCATCAGTTGTGAATAATCCCATTGCAATTCCTGCTGCCGGTCTTATTATCGGAACACCGGCATCCATAAGTGCCAAGGTTGATCCGCAAACTGCACCCTGTGAAGTGGAACCGTTGGATGATAAAACCTCTGATACAAGTCTTATTGTATATGGGAATACTTCTTCACTTGGTATTAATGGCTCAAGAGCCTTTTCAGCCAATGCTCCATGTCCGATTTCTCTTCTTCCAGGTCCTCTCATCGGTCTTACTTCACCAACTGAATATGATGGGAAATTATAGTGATGAATATATCTTTTTGATTCTTCCTCTGAAATTCCATCAAGCTTCTGAATTTCTCCGATTGAACCTAGTGTTGCCACTGTCATGACCTGAGTCTGTCCTCTGGAGAAAAGACCTGAGCCATGGGTTCTTGGGAGTATGGAAACATCTGATTTCAATTCTCTTATTTCATCAAAGGCTCTGCCGTCAACTCTTTTATGTTCATTGATTGCAAGGTCCCTTACGATTTCCTTCTGCATCTGGTATATGATCTCACCAATATCGTTTTTAACGCTGCCGAAATCATCTCCGTAGACTTCCATGAAATGCTCAGTTATCTTAGTTGCTGCTGCATCCATTTCTGCATTTCTCTCAGTCTTGATAGCCTTTGAATACACAGTTCTGATAAGGTCTGATGCGAATTCCCTCACTGAATTTTCAAGGGTTTCATCAATCTCGTGGATTTTGACCACTTTCTTCTCCTTGCCATACTGCCTTCTTAATTCTTCTTGAAGCTCAATAATTGGCTGGGATTTTTCAAAGCCATACTCAATGGCTCTGATCATTGTTTCCTCATCAACTTCCTTTGCTCCGGCTTCAATCATCATTACTCT
>JASDTM010000060.1:0-3714 GCA_041891535.1 Clostridiaceae bacterium | reverse complement strand
TAGTTACAGCATAAGTTTCAAATAAATCTGCCGCCATTCCAGCACAGTCACCAACGTTGTCACCAACGTTATCTGCTATAACTGCTGGGTTTCTAGGATCATCTTCAGGTATTCCTGTTTCAACCTTACCAACAAGGTCAGCTCCAACGTCTGCTGCCTTGGTATAAATACCACCACCAACTCTTCCGAATAAGGCAACTGATGATGCACCTAAACTGAATCCTGTGATGACACTGTAAGAATCAACTCCAAGGAAAATCAAGCTTGCACCGATACCGAACAGACCAAGACCTGCAACGCAAAGTCCCATAACTGCTCCGGATCTGAATGCAATTTGAAGTGCTTTTCCCATTCCGTGGGATTGTGCGGCACTTGCAGTTCTTACATTACCAAGTGTGGCAACGTTCATTCCTATTGCTCCAGCCAAAACTGAAAGAATAGCACCAAACAAAAAAAGTCCCCCTGTAAGGAAATTTATTCCGAATCCAATGACTAGGAACATTACAGCTAAGACTGCCACCATGTATTTGTATTCCTGTTTTAAGAATGCCATTGCACCCTCTCTGATAAATCCGGCTATCTCCTGCATTCTGGCATTACCTGCCTCTTGCTTCTTAACCCACTGAGTCAAAAATAAGGATAGAATGATTGCCGCCAGACCTACTAATGTCGAAATTAGTATCCAACTATTCATTTGAGTATCTTCCTCCCACAAAAATAATGTATAAGCATATATAAGATTATATAAGAAATTAAATGTTGGTAAAGCATTGTTAAATTATTGTTACAAAAAACCAATTTTAATAGTTTCAATAAATACATTTGTCTCTTGATTGAATACATGGAAATGTTTAATTATTTTAGCATAATCATGCATAAAATAGATATTGAGTACCCATTTATCATTTTTCAATATATTTGTCCCACTTGTATGTCACCAAGTTATATTCGGTATTACTAAATGATGAAAACTTAGATATTTTTTGTAGGACACAAAAAATGTAAATTAATAACAGAGGACATCATTTACTTTGTTTAAAAGTAGTTCTGCTTCAATTTTGGGATTGAAGGCTTTCATTATTCCGCCGGATAAGGATATACCTGATACCTTACTGCCCCTTAGAATTTCCAAATTATCCTTGTTCAACCCTCCAATTGCAACAACAGGGAGTCCACTGACCCTTTTTATATTATCTATAACCTCAATTGGAGTTACCTTGGCATCCTCTTTTGTACCCGATGCATACATTGCACCGCTGCCAATGTAATCTGCTCCATCAGTTTTTGCCCTTAGTCCTTGCTCCTCTGTTTTTGCTGTACAACCAATAATGGCATCAGGTCCTAGAATATCCCTTGCAATATTTATCGGCAGATCATCTTGGCCTAAATGAACACCTAAAGCTTTGACTGCAAGAGCTATATCCACCCTGTCATTTATAATCAAAGGAACATTATACTTATCCGTCAGCTTTTTTAATTCCATTGCTCTTTTATAAAAATCTCCGGAACTCAAATACTTTTCACGCAGTTGAAGCATCGTTACTCCACCTTTTAAAGCTTCTTCGCATATTCTTAGAAAACTGTTGTCGTCCAATCCTGTACTGTCAGTTATTAAATAAAGCCTTAAATCAAAATTTTTATTCACCGGGTTTACCCCCCTTCCTTCTTGTTTACCTATTTAACTATAACATCAGATTCACTGTTCACAGTAAAAAATAATAAAAAGTAAGAAGTCGAAATCCTTGGATCCCGACTTCTTACTTTACATATTATTTTATTTTAGTAACCTCTTAAAATTCCATAAATGCTTAATGTATAGAAGTTAAGAGCTCTAATTTCAACATTTCTACCAACATCCGGTGCATGGATTATCTGTCCGTTTCCGATGTATATAGCTGCATGCTGTATTGAACCGTAGCTGGCATAAATTATTATGTCTCCAGGCTCAGGTGTTGAAACCTTCTTTAATCCGTAATACTGCATTGTTGCTGTTCTAGGGATTGATATTCCTGCCTGCTTGTAAACCCACTGAGTAAGTCCTGAACAGTCAAAGCCACTCATTGAGCTTCCACCGTAAACATAAGGAACTCCTACTGCAGATTTTGCAGCTGCAACAAGCTTTGAACTTATATCATTTGAAGACTGAGTTTCAGCTACAACTGGAGTTGCTTTTACAGCTTCCCCTTCTTTTAAGTAAGCACTTGAAGCCCATCCTGTGTATGAACCATAGGTTAGTTTGTCCCATCCACCGTTTGTGTCAATTACTGTTACCTTTGAAGCAACTGGAATTGTAGTTAAGATACTATATGAGGTTGAACCACCGGTTCTTAAATTCAGGTAATCTGTTGTGTATTTTACAACTGTTTTTGCTTCTGGTGCTGCAATAAATTCAGCTGCTGGTGCAGGTGTTACTACAGGTGCAGGAGCTGTTACTACTGGAGCTGCTGGTGCAGGTGCAGGAGCTGCAGGTGCAGGAGCTGATGGTGCAACTGGCGCTGGAGCTGCAGGAGTTGGTGCTGGGGTAACTGTAGTAGTTCCTCCGGTTAAATAAGCACTGGATGCCCAACCAACTGTACTGCCATACTTGACCTTAGTCCAACTGCCATCAGCTGAAACTCCAAGTACTGTTACTTTTGCTCCCTTAGGCATTGTAAGCATTACTCCGTAGGATGTTGCTCCTCCGGATCTTAAATTTAAATAATCGCTGGTATATTTCATTACTTCTTCAACTATCGGAGTTGGATCAGCAACAGGAGCTGCAGTAGTTCCCTTTAAATATGCTGTTGAACACCATCCGCTTGTTGTTCCGTATGATACTTTGCTCCATGAGCCTGAGGTATCAAGGATTGTTACCTTTGCTCCCTTTGGCATTGTAAGAATTACAGAATAACCTGTTGAAGCCCCACTTCTTAGATTCAAATGATCTGTTGTGTACTTAATTTCATCTGCATTAACTTGCTGAACCGGTGCAGCTGCTACTGGTGCTGCCGGAGCTTTTACTACCGGAGCTGCTGAAGTTTCAGGATAAACCTGTGCTCCATTAGGATCATAAACTTCAAAACCAGGATTCTTGCTTGCTAAAGTAACAGCATTTTCATAATATCTGAAGGATCCTAGCTGAGATGCCCTGTTAGTCCAGCTCTCTCTGACTGTGTAGTAACCAGATGATAAATATGCTTCCGGTGCAGCCTGTACAGGAACGCTTGGTAAAAGCGTCGTACTTATACTGATACCGAGAATAGTTACGATAGTTTTTATAATATTCTTTCTCATATTCTCTCCTTTACAACTGTGAATTCTCCACAGCGGGTCCTTTGACCGTTTTACAAGGTGAATATTACAAAAATATGACAGCTTTTTCAACTAATTTTAAATACAGGAATCCCCAGTTCTTGGGATTTTTCCATATTTTTTAATACATTTTTAATTATATGAACAAATCAAGTCTTTTAATTACGTTTTTCAATAAAATTCCAATTAATATTTATGACTTGAGTATTTGGATTTTAGCATATTTTTCTCTCTAAAATGCTTATATCTTCTTCATATCCTCTTTATATCTGACAAATTAATAATAAAAATCGAAAATATCTTCTTTACATGTGACAACTTCAATCTATATGTCAGATTGCCAAGGTAATGCGAAATTGGTGATGATTTTAGAAAAAGCATTATGGATTTAGTCCCTTAGATATTTTTAGCCTGCTTCTGAAT
>JASDTM010000059.1:0-3768 GCA_041891535.1 Clostridiaceae bacterium | reverse complement strand
ACTTTATTCTCCCCAGGAGCAGCTTCAGGTACATTTGAGTACTTCACTGAAAAAGTAAACAAGAAGGCTAAGGAACAAAGATCAGCTGACGTTCAGACTTCAGAAGATGACAACGTACTTGTAACAGGTGTTACAGGAAATGAAGGTGGTTTAGGATACTTCGGATTCACATACTTTGAAGAGAACATGGATAAGCTTAATGCACTGTCAATCGACGGAGTTGAAGCTACAAAAGAAAATATAATCTCCTTCAAGTACCCACTATCAAGACCATTATTCCTTTATGTAAACAAAGATGCAGTTGCTAAGAAGCCAGAAGTTAAAGCATTCCTTAACTACTACCTGGACAATGCAATAAAGATGGCAAATGAAATAATGATGGTTCCTGCAACAGATGAAATAATCAAGACCTCAAAGGAACTTGTAAAATAGTAAGTTACCTTAGAAGGAAAAAGGACCCTAGAGGTCCTTTTTCCATTATTTAACATAAACTTAACAGTGTGCCTATTGAGTATTTACTCTGTTAATTTAATATAACATTAGTGAATAAAGAAACAGGAGAAAAACATGGATAATACACCATCTATAAAGAAAAAACGAAAACCTAGACCGGGGGAGCTTGTTATTGAAACAGTAATAAAAGTCTTCTCTATTTTTACGATTTTCGTAACAGGAGTCATAATTTATACCTTGGTTTCAGAATCGCTGGTCTTTTTTGCACATGTGCCATTAAAGGACTTTGCATTGGGAACGGTCTGGACACCTTTATTCGAACCACAAAGATTTGGTGTAATACCATTGATCGTTGGTACCATGAGTATCGCATTCTACTCAATGCTTGTGGCTATTCCATTGGGCTTGGGTTCAGCCATATATCTATCTGAATACGCACATAAAAATGTAAGAGCAGTAATCAAACCAATTCTTGAGGTATTAGCAGGTATCCCTTCAATAGTTTATGGATATTTTGCCTTAAATTACATAACTCCCATACTTCAATATTTGAATCCATCAACAGAAATTTATAATACCCTGTCTGCTTCTATCGCAGTAGGTATAATGATTCTGCCCCTTGTTGCCTCCTTATCAGAGGATGCAATGAACGCAGTACCAAATGCCATGAGAAATGGAGCATATGCACTTGGAGCCACAAAGCTTGAAGTTGCAAGAAACATTGTAATACCGGCTGCTAAATCAGGTATAATTTCCTCCTTCGTCCTTGCTGTTTCAAGGGCAGTCGGAGAGACCATGATAGTTGCACTGGCTGCAGGATCAAATCCAAGGCTGACATTTAACCCGTTCAAATCCATCCAAACAATGACAGGTTATATGGTTGCAACAGCCAACGGTGATATTGCGGTGGGATCCATAGGATATCAGACAATATTTGCAGTTGGTATGGTATTGTTCCTACTTACCTTTGCATTAAACCTTTTTGCCAGACAATTTATTTCACACAAGAGGAGAGGTTAAATGGATAAAGAATTAAACAATATAAATTCACGTAAATCTTTGAACTCCTTTTGGAAAGCAATATTCTTCATCAGCACAACAATAGGTGTAATATTCCTAGCAATTTTGATGTATCAGATTCTTTCAGTTGGATTAAAGGGTTTATCCTGGGATTTCCTGACTTCCATGCCATCACGTATAGCATCCAGGGCCGGAGTCAAGGCAGCACTGTTCGGTTCAGTTTATATTATGCTGATAACTGCCGTAGTATCATTCCCCTTAGGGATAGGCTCGGCTATTTACCTTTATGAATATGCCCCTAACAACAAGCTGACAAGATTTATACAATTAAACATTGCAAACCTTGCTGGAGTACCATCCATCGTTTATGGTATGCTCGGTCTTTCATTGTTTGCAAAAACATTAATGCTGGGAGAATCAATTCTAACCGGTGGACTTACACTTGCTCTTCTGATATTGCCGGTTATTATAACTTCATCCCAGGAAGCCTTAAAAACTGTTCCTGATTCTTTAAGGCAGAATGCTCTTGCTTTAGGAGTCACCAAGTGGCAGATGATCACTGGAGTTGTACTTCCTTTTGCTGCCCCGGGTATTGTTACAGGATGTATCCTGGCGATTTCAAGAGGCCTTGGAGAAGCCGCACCTCTAATAGTAGCAGGTGCAGTAGGAATCATTCTTAAGATACCTACATCATTAATGAGCCAGTATACAGTATTGCCGATTCAGATATATGACTGGTCGGGAAGGCCACAGGCAGCCTTCCAGGATATAGCATCCTCAGGAATTATAGTTCTTCTTGCTATATTGTTATCCTTCAATGCCTTGGCCATTGTAATTCGAAATAAATATGGCAAGAGATACGAATAGGAGGAACCTAAAATGAAATATGCAATTGAAGTTGATGATTTAGATTTCTTCTATGGTGATAAAAAAGCCTTGGAAAATGTAAACATGGATATAGTTGAAAAATCTGTCACTGCATTGATAGGCCCTTCAGGCTGTGGTAAGTCAACGTTTTTAAGATGTTTGAACAGGATGAATGATCTTATCGACGGCACAAAAACCGTAGGCGCTATTAAATACTATGGCACTGATATCAATGATCCGGATGTGGATTTGGTTACACTTCGTCAGAAGATTGGAATGATTTTCCAAAAGGCTAATCCATTTCCAAAATCAATCTATGAGAATGTAATCTTCGGACCTAAAAGACATTCTAAAAAAACAAAAGCAGAATTGGACGAGATTGTAGAGCAGTCCTTGAAAGACGCTGCACTGTGGAATGAAGTAAAAGACACCTTAAATAAAAGTGCCTTTGAATTATCCGGAGGACAGCAGCAAAGATTGTCTATAGCAAGAGTAATAGCAGCAAAACCTGATGTTATATTAATGGATGAACCTACATCAGCTCTTGACCCATTATCAACTCAAAAGATAGAGGAGCTGGTCCAGGAACTTAAGGAAAAATACACCATTGTAATAGTAACCCATAACATGCAGCAGGCAGCTAGAATCTCTGACTATACCGGATACTTCCTAAACGGAAGAATGGTCGAGTTTGATACAACAAATAATATCTTCTTCAATCCGAAGGATAAAAAGACCGAAGATTATATTTCGGGAAGGTTCGGTTAAAAAATGGAAAAAACAAAAGAACTTAATAATATGCCAGAAGCAATAAAAGAAGTGGATAATAACGACGGAACCAAATATACCGGAAAAAATGAGAACATCCAGGCAAAGGTTACGGTAAAACAGTCTATTAAGGACACCAGTGATGAGAAGACAATCATTACAGTTAAAGATATGGATTTTTATTATGATAAATTCCATGCCTTAAAAAAGATAAATCTAGGAATCAAAAAAAATAATATAACGGCACTAATCGGTCCTTCAGGCTGTGGTAAGTCAACATTTTTAAGATGTTTGAACAGAATGAATGACCTCATTGAAAAGACCAGGGTGGAAGGCTTAATTGAATTCAACGGCAGGGATATAAACAAGGACTACGATATCATGGTTCTTCGTAAGAAAGTCGGAATGGTATTCCAAAAACCCAACCCATTTGACATGTCAGTCTATGAAAATGTGGCCTATGGACCAAGGATTCATGGAACGAAAAACAAGGCTGAATTAGATGAAATTGTGGAAACCAGCCTTAAGAAAGCGGCTATTTGGGATGAAATAAAGGACAGGTTGAATGACAACGGACTCTCAATTTCAGGTGGACAGCAGCAAAGGCTTTGCATTGCAAGAACCCTGGCAACAAGCCCTGAAATCATACTCATGGATGAA
>JASDTM010000058.1:0-3776 GCA_041891535.1 Clostridiaceae bacterium | reverse complement strand
AATTGAATTGTAGCTTTCAAGATCTTCTTTGATATGGTCCTCAAAATTTGCCATTAAAAGGGTTAAGCCATTATTTTTAACTGATAATTTCAATTGGCCAATGGAGCTTATGGGGAGTATTTTAGGTGAAGTCCCGCTGATAAAGGCTGCATCGAAAGTTCCTAACTTTGATGAATAAACTTGTTCTTCGAAGACTTTAAAGCCTGAGGCTGCAGCGCATTTTATTATTTCCTGCCTTGTTATACCCGGAAGGACTTTATCTAAGGGTGGGGTAATAAGCTCAGTTCCTTTAATAAAGAATACATTGGATTTTGAACCTTCAGTTATGGCACCTTCAGTGTCTTCCAATAAAACTTCATAGGAGTTGGTTTTTTCCATCAAGGATTTAGCTTGTTCAGTAAGTTCAAGGTTAACGATTTTTGCATTGGGGTCTTGTCTTACATATTTGAAAATCTCAGTATGGATTCCATTTTTATATAGCTCATTTGGAGGATAGGAAGACGGGTTCTCAAAAATGTATATTTCATTCGAATCCGAATTAATCAGCACTTTAATGTTATAGTCATTTTTCTCAATTGAAGCTATGAGCTTGTCAGTAATTTTTTTGAATTTTTCCAGGGTAATATCAAAGGATTTACCAGTAAGATCTATTGAGTTTTTCAGCCTTAGGAAATGCCCTTTAAAGAAAAGGGGTTTTCTGTCAATAACTCTTATGACCTCATACACAATGCCCTTACCGCTGGGAAGAAGAGATTGATCATAGGGTATAAGAGAATCGTTTTTTATCATTAATTTCATATAATGCCTCCGGGGTATTGTGCTTTTTATGTTTATTTCCAATGAAGTACTTCAAAATCAGGGTGGGGCTTATGGTTAATGAGATAACCCTTACCGCAAAGCTCCATTAAAGGTCTGTCACTTAAAGAGTCTGAATACATAACTGAGTTTTCCCAGTCTATATCTGTACCGTCAAGGTATTCCAAAAGTCTTCTTACCTTTTCTTCACCCTTATTATTCAAGCCATTAACCTTACCTTTAAAAATTCCGTCTTCAAACTGGAATCTCGTTCCCATGGCTTTTTCTATCATTTTTGCTTTTTCAAATTGTCTTATATAGAACTCAGGAGATGCAGAAGACAGGATTATTCTATAGCCTTCTCCTCTTCTTTTTTTGATTTCCTTAATTGCATCTATATAGAGTAATTTCTTAATTTCTTCATCAAAAAAGATACTGCCCACATCATTCAATTCCTTGATGGTCATACCCGATATCATGGACCAGTGCATTTCCTTTGATTCTTTTTCATCCTTGAGCTTAAGAAGGTACGAAACACCTGCAAAGGCAGACTTAGGGAGATGCATAAGTGTTGAGGGATTCTTTTTAATCATGAATTTTAAGAATGTTACCTGGGTTTCCATGGATGTCAGGGTATAGTCCACATCAAAAACAGCTAATTTATCCATATCATTCTCCATACTTTTAGTTAGTCAAAAATTATTTAAGTTTTTTATTGCTATCTTGATTATACATTGAAAAGGGAAGAATAAAAAAGGAACTGCAATTAAGCAATTCCTCTATGTGAATATTATAGATGAAAATTATTCTTCATCATCCTCTTCATCGTCTTCGTCTTCTTCATAGTCGTCATCGTCCATATCAACTGCTTCATTGTATGCAGCTGCAACTTCATCGAATTCTTCCTCATCCAAGAAAACAAGCTCGCCTTCTTCTTCAGTGGTTTTCAGAGGAGTGACAGTTCCATCTGCATTTTCAACCAATACATACAAAACTCCGTTGTATTCGAACTCGTCAACTATTGGATACTCGTCTGTAGTTCCATCTTCGTTTTCCATGAAAACTGAGTGGCCGTGGAATTCATCCTCATCATCATGATGATGGTGATGCTCGTGATCATGATCATGGTGGTGGTGATGATGGTGCTCATGGTCGTGGTGATGTCCGCAGCATCCTTCGTCGCTTTCCTTGCAATCATCATCGCAACAGCATTCTTCCTTTTCTACGGGTTCAGTATCTTTAACTTCCTCATTAAGGTTTTTCTCATCAAACATTTATCTATCCTCCGAAATATATGTTAGTTTCAGTATATCTTAGTTATATCTACGATTAAAGTTAAATTAGTGATAACAGGGGTTAATATTTAATCCAAAAAATTGGATTAAGCATTCCTGTTCATTATTGTGTTAGTAACCACTGGGATTACCTGTTTTTTTCTTGATAATACTCCAGGGAGTATTATTGAGTTATCTACAATGTTCTTTTTAAAAGCCCTTCCAATCAGGTCTTTTTCAGGACCAGTCAAAATCAGTTCAGAGGACTCTTTGAATATGTCAGTAATTAATAGGCCATAAATAGTATAGCCTTCCCTTGACGCTCTTTCATCCATTATTGAAATAAGGTTTTCCCTGTAATCATTAAGAGCTGAAGCATCCAAGGAGTAGACCTGGGATATACCAATCTTCTGCTTATCTATAGTAAAGGTCTTAAAGTCCTGTGATAACAGTTCCTCCGGGGTTTTACCCTCCAGTGAAGTACCTGCCTTGAACATATTCATTGCAAATTCTTCAACCTCAATATCAGCGATTTTAGACAGTCTGTCCAATATCATTTTGTCTGTATGAGTAGAAGTAGGGGATTTGAACAACAGTGTGTCTGAAATTATGGCTGCAGATAATAATCCGGCTATTTTCTTTGATGGTCTTATTCCATTTTCAAAGAAGATTGAGGCTATGATTGTTGAAGTAGATCCAACAGGTTCATTTCTGAAATAAATTGGTGTGCCTGTAACAACATCAGCAACTCTGTGGTGATCTATTATCTCCATGATTTCTGCATTTTCCAAACCGTCCACAGACTGGCTTCTTTCATTATGGTCAACAAGTATGACTTTTTTACGCCTTGATGAGATTAAATGGTATCTTGAAAGTGTTCCAACCACACGTTTTTCGTTGTTTACTATTGGGTAGCTTCTGTACCTTGTCTCAGCCATTATAGGAGATACATCCTCTATGAAATCACCTGTTGAAAAGGCAATAAGATCATCCCTTGTCATGACATAGTCAATCGGAACAGCCTGGGGCAGTACTCTTGCTGCAGTAAAGGTATCAAAGGAGGTTTGTATTACCGTAATTCCCTTAGCTTTACATTCATCCACAAGATCAGGATGAAGTTCTTTGTTATTTGTAACTATGATGAAGGATACATTTGAGTCAATTGCTGATTTTTGTTGTTCAAAAATATTGTGATAGGTTTCATAGATGATATAGAAAGAAAAGATTTTGAAATCGATCGTATTAAAATTGATTTAAAAATATCTGAATTAAGAGTTAATTCCTAATTTTTTTTTTCACTTATAGCTTTATTTAAATTTTCTATTCCAGGTGGAACTTTATTTGGCTTTTCTATTTCGGGTGAAACTTCATTTACTTCTTCTTTGGTGGGTTTGGTTAAACTATCTGCTAATTTATTTTCTTGTTGTATCGGTTTAATTTTGGAATTTAATTCAGCTAATCTTCTTATGTAATGATCTGCGTATTGTAAATAACTCTCAACTAAAACTGGATCACCACTAGTATGGGCATCTTTTGCTAATTGCTGAAATGTTTGTACAGTTTTTTCTACGTTAAATGGATTAGTCATTGATCCATTTCTATTGAATCCAACATTGCCATTATTTGTTTGATAGTGACCATTTTGGCTTTGTGTGCTTGATCCACTTCTTCTTCTAAAGCCACTTTTTTGTGGTCTAGGCCTAAAAC
>JASDTM010000057.1:3416-3816 GCA_041891535.1 Clostridiaceae bacterium | reverse complement strand
ATCGGTCACAGAGGTGGTTGGGGAGAAGGAAAGCCTGAGAATAATCTTAAGGCAATAGACTTCTCGATAAAAAATGGAGCTGCATTTGTGGAAGTGGATGTTCAAAGGACCAAGGACGGTAAATATATATTAAACCATGATTCGACCTTTAAAAGAGTGGCAGGAGACAACAGAGCATCCTACGAAATGGATCTTAAAGAAATAAAGGATCTGGATATAGGTGTAAATTTCGGGGAGGATTACAAGGGAATAAAAGTCCCCACAGTTGAAGAGCTGCTTAACCATACAAAGGACAAAATAGGAATATATATGGAGCTTAAGGGAGATACGGCTGATACGAAAATGGCTGATGATGTTGTTAAGCTCATTAAGGAAGCAGGTATGGAGAAAAAGGTTGTTT
>JASDTM010000057.1:0-3406 GCA_041891535.1 Clostridiaceae bacterium | reverse complement strand
ATTGAGGATAATTACCCTGAAATGACAACTGGGTTTGCATACTTCTTTGCCATGGGAAGAATAGATGAATTTGATTCGGATATCATGGTTTTGGAAGAAGAAGTTGCAACAGATAATAATATCGAAAAAATCCACGCATCAGGGAAAAAAGCCGATGTTTGGACAGTTAATACTCAAGAGAGCATGGATAAATTCACCAATACTGAAATTGATGGAATAATCACGGATAATGTGGAATCACTGATGAGTGTCCTGAAGGAAAGGGATATGAAAAAAGCTTCAGATATTCTCTTCACCGAATTCTTCAGAAGCCTGAACTTTCAGTAATCAATAATTGCCTCATGGAAAAGTTACATAACTATTTCCATGAGGCAATAACATTATTATTTATTTGTATTCTTCAATTCACTTTCTATAAAGTTAAGCTTTTTACTAAGAGCACCTAGGCTCTTTTTTCTGCGAAGAAAGCCTTTATTGAATCAGCAAGGTATTTGCAGGCTTCTCTGTCTGTCCAATAGTTTGTAACAAAACGCATTATTCCATCCTCGTGAGGATTGACTAATATACCCTTGTTTTGTAGATATTCAGGAAGCTCATCCATTATTGAATCATCAGTTCCAACATGGCTTACAAATACCATATTAATCTGGATATTGCTTTCAAATACTTCAAGCTCATCCAAAGGTCTTAGCTGTTCACCAAGGAATACTGCATTTTCATAGTCCTCAGAAAGTCTTTCCCTCATTTCATTAAGACCGACAATTCCTGCTGCCGCCAAAATACCTGCCTGGCGCATTCCACCACCCATGGATTTTCTGTTCCTTCTGGCTTTTTCTATGAATTCCTTAGTACCACATACTACAGAACCGACTGGAGCACAAAGTCCCTTGGACAGGCAGAAGGTCAGGGAATCACAGTATTTTGCAATCTCCTTGACATCTATCTTTAAATAGCTTGCAGCATTAAATAATCTAGCACCGTCAATATGGACTGGTATTGAATATTTATCGGCAAGCTCTTTAGTTTCCTTCAAAATTTCCATGGGAATAACAAGTCCGTTGGAGTGTGCATTTTCAAGGGTGATAAGACCGGTTTTCGGGAAATGAATATCTTCGGTTTTTCTTATCTTCTTTTCAATATCCATTGGCCTCATGTAGCCATTGACATCTTCTACTTCTCTTATCATGGCACCGGATAGCTTCGAAGCAGAGCCGCATTCATGCATGATAATGTGGGCACCGCTACCTGTTATAACCTCATCACCCGGTTTGATATGGGTCATGATTGAAACCTGGTTACCAAAGGTTCCGGTAGGAACAAACATTGCTGCCTCTTTACCGGTGATTTCTGCAGAAAGTCTTTCGAGCTCATTTATAGTAGGGTCATCTCCATAGACGTCATCTCCTAATTGAGCCTCCATAATAGCCTTATACATGTTCTCAGTGGGTCTTGTTACCGTATCGCTTCTGAAATCAAGATATTTAGGTTTGTTCATTAGTAATACCACCTTTAAAATGATTTTTAAATTAATTCCTGTACATTTTAATTTTTCTCTCTCCTCCATTCTACCACTCAAGGGCAAACAAGTATTAATTAATATGATAGAATAGGGAAGTAGAATGAGAAAAAGGCAGAAACAGGGATTAGATATGAGTCAAAAGAAAAATAACAGAAATTTAAATTCAATGATGTCAAAGCAGCCAGTAAAACCGGCAACTAACGGTCCCACTGTAGATGTAAAAAAAAGAAAGCTGATGGAGACCACAGCTTTAAACAGTATGCTTCTTTATGGGGTATTTGTGTTTTTCTTAAGAAGTGGCAGATTATCTGCAGATAGTATAAAGCTTTCCTTCGGTGTTATCGGGCTTTATGTGGGCAGCGTATATTTAAGGTACATCTTAAATTACTTCAGGGTCAAAAAGAATCATGACACCATTGATATTGTTCTTTTAGTGGTAGGTCCTTTAATAATCCTGGCGTTTATTTTAGGAATTCTTGGAGTTGTTTTAGGGGCATAGATAAATTATAAGTGTCGAATAGGAATCAAGATTAATAACTTAAGCAATAAATAAAGGATCCGGTCAAGTTGACCGGATCCTGGTTTTTCTTAAAACTAAATTTTATAGTGGCTTGCCTGGGCCTTTCCACTTCAGAAGGTCATGGAACTCATCAGTTGAGGTCCTGATTCTGTCTGGATCTGCAAAGAAGTTCTGAACCAATTTATGAAGAACTCCTGCAAGAGCTATAACAGCGATAAGGTTAGGTATTGCCATCAAGCCGTTGAATGTATCTGAGATACCCCAAACGAGGTCAAGGCTTGTAACAGTTCCTACGAATACCAGAATTATGTACACGATTCTGTAAGGAAGGATTGTCTTTGTTCCGAACAGATATTCCATACACTTCTCACCATAGTAGCACCATCCAACGATTGTTGTGAAAGCGAACAGAAGGATACCAAGAGTTACTATGTATCCACCACCTGGGAATCCAGAGTTGAATGCTGCAGTTGTTAAAGCTGCACCCTTGTAGTCAGTTGATAGGTGAACGCCTGAAGTTAAGATAACAAGAGCTGTCATTGAACAGATCATTATTGTATCAACGAAAACTTCGAATGCTCCCCACATACCCTGTCTTACAGGATGGTCAGTTGTAGCTGATGCGTGAGCTATAGGAGCGGATCCAAGACCAGCTTCATTAGTGAAGACTCCTCTTGCAACTCCATATCTGATTGCCTGCATCATAGTGAATCCAAGTCCACCACCGACTGCTGCTTTAAGTGTGAATGCGTTAGTGAATATTGAAGCCAAAGCTGCTGGAATCTTATTAGCTTCAAGGAATAATATAACCAATGCGCCAAGGATATAGAAAGCTGCCATGAAAGGAACTATCTTCTCTGCGAACTGACCGATTCTCTTGATTCCACCGATAAGGATTATTGCTGCTACGATTCCAAGGAAGATTCCCATCATGTAGTTAGGAAGTCCAAATGCCTGGTTGAAAGCTGAAGCTATTGAGTTAGCCTGAGTCATACATCCGATACCGAATGCTGCCAATGATCCGAATGCTGCGAATAATTTCGCCATCCATCCCCATCCAAGACCGTTCTTGATGTAGTACATAGGTCCGCCTGAGTACTCACCCTTCTCGTTCTTTTCACGATAAGCAACTGCAAGTGTAACCTCTGCAAACTTTGTGGTCATACCAACTATAGCTGCAAACCACATCCAGAAAACTGCTCCTGGTCCACCGGAAACTATTGCTGTTGCAACACCCGCGATGTTACCAGTACCAACTGTAGCTGCCAGTGCAGTTGAAACTGCCTGGAAAGGAGTTACGCCTGATTCTGATGCTGCCTGCTTGTCAAGCATTTTTCCGAAGGTATTCTTCAGGATAAAGCCAAATC
>JASDTM010000056.1:3321-3817 GCA_041891535.1 Clostridiaceae bacterium | reverse complement strand
TAATTAGACTTGATTTCGGAAATCTTTCAGTTTATGGGATTTATTTCCCAAATGGGGGCCAGGGTGAAGAAAGGCTTGCCTATAAGATGAGATTCTATGACCATTACCTGGAAGAGTTTAAAAAGTTAGCCCAAGAAGGCAGAAATGTGGTTATTTGCGGTGATTTCAATGTCGCCCATGAAGAAATTGATTTGGCAAACCCTAAAACCAATATGAAAAAGTCTGGTTTCCTGCAGATTGAAAGGGATTGGTTTACAAAGCTTTTGAATTCTGGATTTGTTGATATTTTCAGAAAGCTGAACCCTGAAAAAATCATGTACACATGGTGGGATCAAAGATTCAAGGCAAGGGACAGGAATATCGGATGGCGTATAGATTATTTTGTAGTAGATGATAAAACAGTAGACCTTGTCGAAGATACTGACATTTGGAATGAAGTCTATGGCTCTGACCATTGGCCGGTTGTGCTTACACTAAAGGATAAAAACTGATGGAT
>JASDTM010000056.1:0-3311 GCA_041891535.1 Clostridiaceae bacterium | reverse complement strand
GAAAAGGTGGTTGCCAATGAATTGAAAGCTTTGGGCTATGATGATCTGGTGGTTGAAAACTCAAGAGTAAAGTTTTTTGGTGATGAAATGGATGTTGCCATTGCGAATATCCATTTAAGATGTGCAGACAGAGTGCTTATTAATATGGGTGAATTCAAGGCTCAAACCTTTGAGGAATTATTCCAGGGAGTCAAGGCCATAGAATGGGGTGATATCATTCCTAAAAATGGGTTCATGCATGTCAATGGAAAATCAGTAAAAAGTACCCTTCACTCTGTACCGGATGTACAATCCGTGACAAAAAAAGCAATAATAGAAGCCATGAAAAGAAAATACCCAGGCAGCCAATTTACAGAGGATGGTCCTGTTTATAAGATAGAAACAGCTATTTTAAAAGATGAAGTTACCATGACGATAGATACTTCTGGTAATGGACTGCATAAAAGAGGCTACAGAAGGGATTCAGGAGCCGCACCTTTAAAAGAGACGCTTGCAGCGGCAATTGTGCTCTTATCAGGATGGAAGGGACAGGAATCTGTAATGGATGTATTTTGTGGCTCAGGTACAATTTTAATAGAAGGTGCCATGATAGCAAGGGACATTGCTCCGGGAATAAACAGAAGCTTTGCAGCTGAAACCTGGCCTTCATTCATTGAAGAAGGTGTATTTGAAGATGTCAAAGAAGGTGCAAGAAGTAAAATAAAACCCAATAAAAGAATATTCATGTACGGGTATGACAAGGATTCATGGGTTATTAAAACTGCAAAGGCAAATGCGGAAAAAGCCGGAGTATATGACAATATCATGTTCAAGGTGAGGGATATTGAGGATTTCTCCACTGAATTCAAGGATGCATATATTATGACCAATCCACCCTATGGTGAAAGATTGGAAGAAATAGATGAAGTAAAAAGGCTTATGAAAATCCTTGGGGGAATCAGAAAAAATAATCCGGGATTTGATTTTAATGTGTTTACAGCCTTTAAGGATTTTGAGAAATTCTATGGTGAAAAGGCATTTAAAAACAGGAAGCTTTATAACGGCAGACTGCTTTGTTACCTTTATCAATATAAAAGTAAAGAAACAGATAAATAATTAATTTGAAAAGTCTAATGACATTCAGAGGTGTAAAGATTGAAAAAAGTTGCAGTGGTATTCAATGGGGGAACCATTTCCATGAAGGTGGATCCTAAGCTTAAAGCAGCAGTACCTTCATTGACCGGAGAGGAAATTATGAGTCTTGTCACAGGAATCGAGGATTATGCCAAGGTGGAATCCTTCTATTTTTCCAGTTTCCCAAGTCCTCATATGACACCGAAGATCATGATGGATCTGGCTAAATTAATAAGGGATCTTACTCTTTCTGACTTTGATGGAGTAGTTGTAACCCATGGTACTGACACTCTGGAAGAAACTGCCTATCTTGTGGATCTCATTGTAAATACCGATAAACCAATTGTTTTCACGGGTTCCATGAGGTCAGGGTCAGAGCTTGGATATGATGGTCCAAGTAACCTTGCGGCGGCAATTTGTACTGCTGCATCTGATTTATCCAGGGGCAGGGGTGTACTAGTCTGCTTAAATGGAGAGCTGAACACTGCAGCAGAGGTTACAAAGGCCAATTCCATGGCTTTGAATGCCTTCAGGACTCCAACCTTCGGACCTGTGGGTATAGTAGATAACAACATGGTAATTTTCTACAGATATTCTGTAAGACATGAATGTCACGAGATTTCTGAATTGGTATCAGAGGTATCCTTAATTAAGTCCTGCGCCGGCATGGATTCCTCCTTCATTGATTTTGCAGTGCAAAGAGGGGACAAGGGAATCGTAATAGAGGCAATGGGCAGGGGCAATATTCCTCCTGATATGGTACCTGGAATAAAAAATGCAATCACTGCCGGTATTCCAGTTGTTATAGTTTCCCGCTGCTTTGAAGGCAGAGTTTATGATACATACGGCTATCCGGGAGGCGGAAAAAACTTGAGAAACATGGGCGTCATACTTGGTGATGATTTAAACGGGCAGAAAGCCAGGATCAAGCTCATGGTTGCTTTATCAGCCACCCCTGATTTAAGCCAGGTCAAGGAATGGTTCGAAAAGGACTTATATACCACAATTGGTTCAAATTAGAAGTTGAGTTTGTCCAATATGTTGCTTACCACTATAATAAATATAAATTTATAAAACCGGAGAAATTAAAATGCCTAAAAGTATGACCGGATTCGGACGTGGATTTAAAGAGAATGAGGAAAGGTCCATTGATCTTGAGTTTAAAAGTGTAAATTCCAGATATCTTGATATTAATATCCGCATGCCAAAATCTTTGATAGTATTAGAAGACAGGATGCGTAAAAAATTCCAGGAGAAGATTTCCAGGGGAAAACTGGATGTTTTTGTTATATATAAAAACAAGGTAAAAAGTGATGTTACACCTACAGTAAATAAAAGCCTGGCTCTAAAATATGCGGAGGCATTGAAGGGTACTGCAAAGGATCTTAACCTTATAGATGATCTATCAATTTCCTTCATAGCAGGCTTAGATGATGTCATAGAATTGGACGAAATACGAGATGACCCGGAAAGTGTTTGGCTTTTAATGTCAGAAGTCATGGATGATGCCATGGCAATGCATGACGACATGAGAGTAAAAGAAGGGGAAGCTCTTAAGACTGATATTATCTTAAAAGCGGAAAATATAAGTGAAGACCTGAAAGTTATTGAAAGCATCGTGCCTGTACTGGTGCCAAAATACAGGGAAAAGCTGAATGAAAGATTAAATGAGTTGAATTCAACCTTGGCAACAGATGACAAAATAGCCATGGAAGTAGCCTTATTTGCAGACAGATCCGCTATAGATGAAGAGATAACAAGACTTCATTCTCATTTGGAACAGCTTTATACAATACTTGAAGCCAATGAGCCCATCGGCAGAAAACTGGACTTCCTTCTTCAAGAGATCAACCGTGAAGCTAATACAATGTCAAGTAAATCAGTTGACATGGAAATAACCAACAGGGTACTCAATATTAAAAATGATATGGAAAAAATCAGAGAACAGGTACAGAATCTGGAATAAGCATTAACCAAGGAGACAGATACATGGGTATTAAATTAATCAACATAGGATTCGGAAACATTGTTTCCGCAAACAGGATCGTGGCTATAGTAAGCCCCGAATCTGCCCCCATAAAAAGGATTATCCAGGAAGCAAGGGATAGGGGGATGCTCATTGATGCCACCTATGGAAGAAGAACAAGGGCAGTTTTAATTACTGATTCGGACCACATAATATTAGCACCGGAAAGGTC
>JASDTM010000055.1:0-3854 GCA_041891535.1 Clostridiaceae bacterium | reverse complement strand
ATGTCGAAACTCTCTCAACCTTTAGAAATAACGAGAAATTTTCAACTGACTTTGAATTCACTGTCAAAGACATTGTGCTGATGGGAAGGCATCCGTATTTAAAAAGATTCCAAGAAGCTTCTGAATCAGATCTTGCAGCTGTTACAAAGGCAATGGAGCTGACGGGAACCCTGGCATTTTCAGATAAGAAGGTTACAGCATTATCCGGAGGAGAAGCTCAAAGGGTCTCCCTTGCAAGGGCACTGGCTCAGGACACACCATATATTATTCTGGATGAACCGATAAACCATCTGGATGTTTCTCATCAAGTCTTGATCATGAAGATTTTAAGGGATATGGTTCCTGAAAAAACTCCAATTGCAGTCATGCATGATATTAATTATTCCAAGGAGTACTCAGATTACACCATCCTCATGGATAACGGCAATGTTCTTTATCATGGAAAACCCGAGGAAGTACTAACAGAAACAAACTTAAAAGAGGTCTACGACATAGATTTCATCAATCTTTATTCAAAGGACAAGGATAAAAACTTCATATTCCCCATCTAAACCATTATATTGATACATGATATAATGGTTTAGTATTTTAAGAAGAAAAACACTTTGGCAATTCTTGAAAGAGGAGGGGATATTCAATGGAACCATTAGCATCCAGACTAAGACCAAGAGGGCTCGACGAAGTCATCGGTCAAAAACATATCATGTCGCAAGGTAAAATATTATCCTCCATGGTTTCTGCAAAAAAACTCATGAATATGATTTTCTATGGACCTCCTGGAACAGGCAAAACCACTGTAGCAAGACTCCTGGCAGATCTTACTGACAGGGAATTCCATATGCTGAATGCTTCAACTGATTCATTGAAGGATGTCAAAGAAGTTTTGGAAAATCTGAATACAATGATGGGATATTCAGGCTTGATTCTTTATATCGATGAGATTCATATGTTCAACAAGAGAAATCAGCAGATATTATTGGACTATATTGAAGACGGCAGAGTTATACTAATAGGATCCACCACAGAAAATCCTCATTTTGCAGTGTTTAAGGCTTTGGTTTCAAGATGCATCATTGTCGAATTCAAAGAACTGTCCCACGAAGAAGTCAAAGTTGGATTATTAAGGGGAGCAGAATCTTTAAGGGAAGAGAATGGGCTTAAGGAATTGAATATCGACCCACTTGTTTATGACAATATTGCTTTTATTTCTGATGGAGATATGAGAAAGGGGTTAAATTCCCTGGAAGTATTGTTTCTGTCAAGGTTTCGATCAGGAATGGATACATTGAATATCGGACAAACGGACGCTGAGGATGTACTTCAAAGGAAAATGATAAGCTTTGATACTGATGGGGACAATCATTATGATTTTCTGTCTGCTTTTCATAAATCAGTGAGAGGTTCAGACCCGGATGCTGCAATTACCTACCTTGCCTTGGTATTAAAAGGTGGGGACTTACTTTCAGTTTCCAGAAGACTTTTAGCCATAGCGTCAGAAGATATTGGACTTGCATATCCTCAAGCCATCAGTATTGTAAAATCATGTGTTGATTCAGCGTTACAACTTGGATTGCCCGAAGCTGTACTCCCATTATCAAATGCAACAATTCTTTTAGCTACAGCACCCAAATCAAACAGTGCAGCCAAAGCATTCTGGAAAGCAAGTGAGGCAATCGAGAACGGTGAAATCGGAGAGATTCCATTGCATATCAGGGATGGGCATTACGCCGGAGCTAAATCTCTCGGCAGAATGCAGGGGTATAAATATCCCCATGACTATCCTTATTCTTATGTGGAGCAGGAATATATGCCTTCAGGCTTAAAAGGTAAAAAATTCTATTACCCAGGTGAAAACAAACTGGAAGAAACAACAAGCAGATACTGGGAATCTGTTTTTAGTGCAATTAAGACAAATAATGAAAAAAATAATAGATAATTTTAATGGAAAATGTCCGGAACTCGCATGTTTCGGACATTTTCCAATGTTGACAAAAGTACTCGGGTTTAATATAATATCCTTGTTGAAAAATGGAAAGGAGGCATGAATTTGAAACTCTCTACAAAAGGTAAATATGGAGTAAAGGCAATGGTTGACCTGGCAGTGAACCAGGGGGAAGCGCCTGTATCCATAAAAAGCATCAGTAAAAGACAAAATATAAGTGAGTACTATTTGGAACAATTATTTGCGCCATTG
The DNA here is from genome assembly GCA_041891535.1 of Clostridiaceae bacterium. Classification (GTDB taxonomy): domain Bacteria; phylum Bacillota; class Clostridia; order Clostridiales; family Clostridiaceae; genus JG1575. The sequence goes on along the minus strand of JASDTM010000055.1, from coordinate 1,660 downwards.
AGGAAAGCAGAACTTGTTAAAAGTATCAGAGGAGCTCAAGGTGGATATGTCTTGAACAAGGATCCCAAGGATCTTACAGTTTTGGAGATAATGAATATCTTGGAAGGACCTGTGGAAATTTCTGAATGTCTTGATAATGAAGAGTGTGATAAGATTGATTGCTGCGCAACAAGAACTGTTTGGCACAAAATCAAAACATCCATTGATGAAGTTATGAGTTCAATCACCCTCCAGGACATTATGGACGATTATAAAAAGAACGAAGGTAAAATCAACTTTATCAAGGGAGAGAAATAAATGGAAAATATTCCTGTAATCTACATGGATAATGCCGCAACCACAAGAGTGAAGGACGAGGTAATAAAGGAAATGATTCCTTATTACAATGAATACTACTTCAATCCATCCTCCATATATTCACCATCAAGAAATGCAAAAGCTGCCATAGACAAGGCAAGGGAAAGAATTGCATCTGTAATCAATTGTGATCCATCAGAGCTTTATTTCACTGCAGGTGGCTCAGAAGCAGATAACTTTGCTTTAAAGGGTGTTGCGTTTAAAAACAGAAACAAGGGTAACCATATAATAACTACAAATATAGAGCATCATGCCATACTCCATACCTGTGAGTGGTTGGAGAAGCAGGGCTTTGAGGTAACATACCTGGAAGTTGATTCAAAGGGATTAGTTACAGCTGAACAAGTGAGAAATGCAATAAAAGAAAATACAATATTAGTATCAGTCATGGCTGCAAATAATGAAATAGGAACAATCGAGCCTATTAAGGAAATTGGAGCAGTTTGCAGGGAAAAGAAGGTTTATTTCCATACTGATGCAGTTCAGGCAATGGGACAGATAAAAATAGATGTCCAGGACATGAATATCGATATGCTATCAATGGCAGGTCATAAGTTCTACGCGCCAAAGGGCGTTGGAGTCCTTTATATTAAAAAGGGAGTCAGGATAGATAATCTGGTACATGGCGGCGGTCAGGAAAGAGGAAGAAGAGCCGGAACAGAAAACGTGGCTGGAATAGTCGGTATGGGCTTTGCCTTGGATCTTGCAGAATCAAACAGAGAGTCACATGCACTTAGAATGACAAAAATGAGAGACAGACTTATTGATGGAATACTGACTTCCATCCCTTACTCAAGGCTTAATGGCCCGACAGGAGAGGGAAGACTTCCAAATAACGTCAACGTAATTTTTGAATTCATAGAAGGAGAAGGAATACTCCTTAACCTTGATTTTGAAGGTATCTGTGCATCATCAGGTTCAGCATGTACATCAGGCTCTTTGGATCCTTCACATGTTCTTCTTGCAATCGGATTACCCCATGAATTAGCTCATGGTTCATTAAGATTATCACTTGGTGATTTTAACACCGATGAGGAAGTTGACAAGGTACTTGAAGTACTACCGGGAATAATAAAACAGCTGAGAAGCTATTCACCACTATATTTGAATCATCTAAAAGAAACGGGGGAGAAATAATGATATACAGTCCAAAGGTAATGGATCACTTTAGAAATCCTAGAAATGTAGGGGAAATGGAAGATCCATCCTCAGTAGGAGAAGTGGGAAACCCTAGATGCGGGGACATTAGGAGAATTTACCTAAAGGTAAAGGATAATGTAATTGAGGATGTAAGCTTCATGAC
>JASDTM010000054.1:0-3865 GCA_041891535.1 Clostridiaceae bacterium | reverse complement strand
CTTTGAGCCAAAGTCTTTGAAATACTCCTCCTGATCCACATTGGTCAGTTCAAATATTTCGTCCAAAGTGATGGATTCAACGCAGGTTTCAGCAATATTAAAAACTGCTTTATCCTCATGCTCACCCATCCATTCTTCGACTAAAAATGGTTTTATTTTCATCAGTTACCTCCTCCCTATTTTAAAAAACTGCCATATTATCCTGAATAAAATTATTTGGTGAAACCATAATGAATTCATGGGTAAAATGGCAGTATCTACTAAGATATATCTTTTTTTGTTTTTCTATTTTAATGAGTTGGTTTTGGACAGCTTAACTGCCAGTTGAAACCATACTTGTCAGTTAGCATACCATAATGGCTTGCGAAGAATGTTTCTCCTAATTCCATTGCAATTTCTGCTTCGTTCACTCTGAAGTTTTCAAAAACTGCCTTTAGTCTCTCTGGATCATCCACTGTATAAACAAGATTTATCTGTGATCCTTCAGTCATTGGTTCTCCAGGAGTATTATCACTCATCATTATCTTTGTTCCGTCAAAAATTACTTCAGTATAAAGGATCAGCTTATCTGCATCTTCATATTCTGTCATCCCAACATCCTTATATGTCATAAACCTTGGTGCCTCTGCTTCAAAAACATGGGCATAGTAGTATGCTGCTTCTTTACACTTTCCATTAAAATATAAATATGGACTTATTTCTGCCTTCATTTTATTCCTCCAATTCTATAACCTTTTCGGTTACCAGATATTTTAGATTATATCAGAATTCTGAATAATTCTGACTAAACCTTGGTGTACTTAATTTATTAGTTACAAATAGTTCTTATTAGTTGTTCAAAAACTGAAAAATGAAGACCTCGTGAGAAGTCTCCATTTTTTCTGTTTTTATTGTTTTATCCTTCGATTGGGACTCTTAAAATACTGATGTATTTAATTTATGATGTCTTAATGGACTACATAAACAGTGTAAGGATGAACAAAACTATTATTACAATGAATACCGGAATGAAAAAACGGTATGCTCCCAAGACCATGGCAAGAAAATCCTTCTTCTCCATTTCATCCTGGATCGTTCTTTTAAATTCCTCTTCATCGTAGTTTTCATTTTCTTTTTTTACCTTATCGAAGGCATCTTTAATTTTGTTATTAAACATTTCTCTCCGTTTTAGTCGATATCTATAAGTTTGATATCTATGGTCTTCTCACGGTCTTCCTTTTTAAGAAGTGGGAAATGGCATGCAACCAGGTGGTTTGGTCTTAGTTCCCTTAATTCAGGAACATCGGTCTTACACTCATCCTGGGCAAACTGGCAACGTGTATGGAACTTACATCCAGGTGGCGGATTAATAGGAGAAGGAATGTCTCCCTCCAACATCTTAACCTCAACCTTTTCCTTAAGATCCGTTGTTGGTATTGCAGACAACAATGCTTCAGTGTATGGATGCAGACGGTTTTCGTATATTTCCTTGGTATCAGCAAGTTCAACCACATTACCCAGGTACATTACTCCAACTCTGTCTGAGATGTATTTTATAACAGACAAGTCATGGGAGATGAATAGGTAAGTTAGGTTTTCTTCCTTTTTTAAATCCAACAGAAGGTTTATTACCTGAGACTGGATTGATACGTCAAGTGCTGATACGGGTTCGTCAGCAACTATAAACTTAGGCTTTAGAGCAACTGCACGTGCTATACCAATACGCTGACGCTGACCGCCGGAGAACTGGTGAGGGTATCTATGTACAAAATATGGTGCAAGTCCACACTTTTCCATGACATCCAGGATGTACTTATTGCTTTCTTCATTGTCTTCCTTAAACATTCCATTGGCTTTTAGGCCCTCAGAAATTATCTGACCGACAGTCATTCTTGGGTTCAAGGATGAATATGGGTCCTGGAATATTATCTGCAGATCCTTTCTGTTTTTTCTCATCTGCTCTCTTGTGTGCTTTGTTAAGTAAATTCGATGCGGATGTTCAGGATCTCCGTAGTATAATATTTCACCTTTGGTTAATGGATAAAGCTGAAGAAGTGTTCTTCCAAGTGTGGATTTACCACAGCCTGATTCTCCGACAAGCCCTAAAGTTTCGCCCTCGTAGATGTCAATATTTACACCCTCATTGGCTCTTACATTAACCTGCTCCTTTTGGAATATGGAGCTTTTCTTCAATGGGAAGTACTTTGTAAAATCCCTCAAGCTGAATAACAGCTTCTTGCCTTCAGTGGAACTAGGTACCTTCTCAGTTTTATCGCTTAAATTATTTATGTTTACATTACTCACCTGAACGTACCCCCTTTTCTGGATAGAAGCATCTGACTTCATGCTCATTTTCAAGCATGAGTAGATCCGGCTCCTCATTGTGACACTTCTCTGTTGCATATTTACATCTTGGAGCAAACTTACATCCCTTTGGAAGATCCAATGGATGAGGTACCGCTCCAGGAATAGGCTCAAGTCTTGTATCAACCGGAGTATCCAATCTTGGTATGGAGAATAGAAGTCCTTCTGTGTAAGGATGTCTGTACTTAGTCAGTGCTTCATCAAATATTACTCTGACAGGTGCCTTTTCAACAACCTGGCCACAGTACATGACAACAACGTCATCAGCCATTTCATTGATAACCGCAAGGTCATGGGTAACGAATATTATTGCAGTACCCTTACGCCTTTTAAGGTCATTCATAAGCTTTAATATCTGTGCTTGAATAGTAACATCCAGGGCAGTTGTAGGTTCATCCGCTATTAAAAGCTTTGGTTCGCAGGCAAGTGCCATGGCTATCATGACACGCTGTCTCATACCGCCTGACAACTGATGTGGGTATTGCTTCGTAACCTTGGCGGGATTAGGTATTCTGACCTGTTTCAGCATTTCTATTGTATGCTCTGCAGCCTGTTTCTTTGTCATACCCTGATGAATCATAAGCGGTTCAGATATCTGACGTTCCACTGTGAATACAGGGTTTAATGAGGTCATGGGCTCCTGGAATATGACAGAAATATCATTTCCACGGATTTTTTCCATTTCCTTTGTTGGCATGTTTACCATGTCTTTTCCATCAAAGGTGATTTCACCTGAGTGGATATAGCCGTTACCATCAAGAAGACGTATTACAGACATGACTGAAACAGATTTACCTGAACCTGATTCTCCGACTACCCCCAGGGTCTTACCCTGTTCAATGGAGTAGCTTACATCATTGACAGCCTTTACGACTCCCTTTTTAGTTTTGAAAAATGTATGTAGGTTTTTTAATTCTAATAATGGCATACCAGTTGTCTCCTTTTACCTTTCCTGGGATTTAGGGTCGATGGCGTCGTCCAATCCGGTTCCTATCAGGTTAATACAGATTATACAGATAGAAAGGATCAGAGCAGGGAATACCCAACGCCACCAGAAATTCTGTATGACAGTGGAGTTATTCGCACCAAACAGCATATTTCCCCAGGTTGGCTGAGGTGGTTGTACACCGAATCCTAGGAAGGACAGTGTAGCTTCATATAACAAGTAACCTGCAAAATCCAATGTGGCTGAAACTATAATGACTGAAATAACGTTTGGAATGATGTGTTTGAACACTATTCCCATTTCTGTTATTCCCATTGCCCTTGCAGCAGTAACGAACTCCTGCTCACGAAGTGACAATACCTGTGCACGTATCAGTCTCATAAGTCCAACCCACCCTAACAGTCCCAACAGAACCATTATGAGATAAACTCTTTGGGTAGATGTGAAATTATTACCCCAGATGGAGTTAAGCAGAATGATTGTCGGCAGGAACGGGAAGGAAGCAACTATTTCAGAGAATCTCTGAATCAGCATATCAACTTTTCCACCGAAGTATCCTGAGATACCTCCTAATAC
>JASDTM010000053.1:0-3918 GCA_041891535.1 Clostridiaceae bacterium | reverse complement strand
TAACCCATTTAGCTACTACTTTTAAAATCGAAAAGAAAAAAGACAGAATATCCCTTATCCTGTCTTTTAAACTATTAATCTAGAAGTAAGTTAATTACTGTTTAAGATAAATACTAAACTCTAATTAATCTTCCTTTTCTTCTTCAACTGATGCCTCAACGTTTGACTCTTTAACTTCAGCAACTGGTTTGTCTATTTGAAGCTCTGGATTCGGAGAGAACCTTAAAGTTGCATTGGTCTCTCTTTCCTTTTCTATGGCTTCATCCTTGACTTCTTCTGCCTTTTTAACTTCATAGGTAGAATCACTTGTTCCAAATGATCCGAAGTTTACTGTTATCTTTAAATTGTTCAAGGAGTAAGTCTCATTAGGCAGTGTAAGGATTAATTCATCACCAACAACCTCAGCTTTAACTTCTTCTTCAGGTTTCTTTTTCTTATCCTCTGATTTTGATACCTTCTCTAATTTCTTTTTGTCTTCTTTAGAGTCCTTGCCTTTGGATTTATCCTTGTCTTTTTCCTTGGATTCCTTTATCTTCTCTTCCTTGACTTTTTCAGCCTTTTCTTTTATCTCTGTTTTAATATCCTGAACAAGTAAGTCAAGATTATCAGACTTCTTCAGTATCTTTTTTATCTCCTTAAGTAAGGTGTAATCGTCCTTGGCTGCAAGCTCTTTGCCATCAACTACTGCCACAACCTTCTTTTTACAGTCGGAGCACATTCCAAGACAGTCTTTCTCGTCTATTTTTACTTTTCTCAGGTTTCTTTCCAAGAATTCCTTTGTTTTCTTTCTGCCTTTGTTGTTTTTACATAAACTAATCTTCATTTTGAATTCCCTCCCGTATTGCTTTCTTCTTGAACTTTTCAAACTTTTTCTGAGAAATATCAATGAAGGTCTCCTGACTGTTTATATGTTCACCGATTTTTTCGACCCTGTTGTATTTTCCGTCAGGCATTAATTCTCTTGCTTTCATATTATCACTTCTTGAGATTCTTAGGATTTCTTTTAATTTTTCTTTACATTTCTTGTCATCCACAGGTACTAAAAGTTCAATTCTTTTGTTTAAATTTCTCTCCATCCAATCTGCTGAGGATAGATAAACCTTCTCTTCTCCTCCGGCATAGAAGTAGTATATTCTTGGATGTTCCAAAAATCTTCCTACAATTGATCTTACTTTGATATTTTCTGAAAGTCCTTTTACACCTGGTCTTAAACAACAGATGCCCCTGACTATCAGTTCTATTTCAACTCCATCCATGGATGCCTTATAAAGTTCCATGATTATTTCTTTATCAACCAAAGAGTTTATCTTTGCAATGATTTTGGCTTTCTTTCCTTCCCTTGCAAGCTTTGCTTCGTACCTAATGAGTTCATTGAATTTATCCCTCATATAGTCAGGAGCCAAGGAAACCTTTTTAAGTTCCTTAATATTGGTCTGTCCGGAAAGTCTGTTGAACATATTGGATATATCTTCTCCGATTTCAGGATCAGTTGTCAGTAGACCCACATCACTATAAAGCTTGGCAGTGACGTCATTGTAGTTACCAGTTCCAACATGTACATATCTTTTAATCTTATTGTTCTCACGTCTGACAATCAAAATTGCCTTGCAATGTGTCTTTAATCCTACAAGACCATATATGACGTGGCATCCTGTTTTCTCAAGCCTAATTGCCCAGTTTATGTTGTTCTCTTCATCAAATCTTGCTTTAAGCTCCACAAGTGCTGTGACTTGCTTCCCGTTATCTGCAGCTTCTGCCAGGGCTTCAACTATTGGCGACTTACCAGAAACTCTGTATAGCGTCATTTTTATAGCTAAAACATTTGGATCCTTTGCTGCCTGTTTAACTAGTTTTACAACTGAATCAAAGGATTCATATGGGTGGTGTAACAATATATCCCTTTTAGAAATTGAAGTGAATATATCAGGATTGAAGGTAACCTCCGGAACTGGTGGTGCAACAAGCTTTGGAAATTTCATACTCTCATATCCTGGTAATGAACCAATTTTGGATAGGAATGTAAGATCCAAAGGACCATTAAGTCTGAAAACATTGCTGTCAGTGATTTCGAATCTGTCTATCAAAAACTCAAGCAAAGAATCTGAAATGTTTGGATCAACCTCAAGCTTTAAAGCTCTGCCCCATTTTCTTTGTTTGAGAGTTTCCTTGATTACCATCAAAAGATCCTGAGCATCATCCTCATCATATTCCAAGTCTGCGTTTCTTGTGACTCTGTAGCACGCAACATCCAATATGTCATAGGCATCAAACAGCTTTGATATATGGAGTTTGATGACATCTTCAAGGAGTATTATAGATCTTCCTTCCACATCCGGGATTGAATAAAATCTTTCCAATACTGATGGCACCTGTACAGTTCCCAAGTATTCCCTTCCTTCAGTGTCCTGCAAAAGAAGACTGATATTCAGGGTATTATTCATTATCAATGGAAATGGTCTTGCCGAGTCAATAACCATTGGGGTTAGTACAGGAAAGATACTTTCTTCATAAAGTTGATTGAGGTAATCTTTTTGCTTTGCTGTCAATTCATCTATTGGTATTATTTTAAAATTATTCTTCTTAAGCTCTGGTCTTAATTCATCGTTGTATGTTTTATATAAATCATCCTGAAGAATTTTAGTTCTTTTATCTATGGCAATACATTGCTGCAATGGCGTCAAGCCTGAAGGGTCAGTTTTATCCAGCCCTGCAGCTATCTGGTCAGATAATGAACCGTATCTTATCATATAGAATTCATCAAGGTTGCTTGTAACTATGGAAGCAAATTTTATTCTTTCAAATAATGGATTATTAAGATCCCTTGCTTCCTCTAAAACCCTGTCATTGAATTCCAAAAAGGATAATTCTCTGTTTATAAAATTAGAATTATTCAATACAATTTCTTTCATAATTGCTCCATTTCATAAAATCGGCCCAAATAGTTATATTTATGCCACTAAAATAGGTAGTATCTCTTTACATTCTAACAAATTGCCTAATACCAATTGTTAAGATTGCGTAAATATGAAAAGATATCTAAAATTATAACTGACGGAAATAACTGTTTAAGCGTATGATAAAAGCATAATTATATACTTTTGGTGAATTAACAAAAACTTTACCATGAGGAGGGACTCCATGAAAATAGGCATTATAGACATAGGATCCAACTCTGTAAGACTTGTCGTTGTTGATGTTAAACAAGACTCTTACAGCATTACTGACCAGATCAAGCATTCAGCAAGACTTGGCCAGGATATGACTCCCGATGGATATCTGTCCAAATCGAGGATTGAATATGCAATAAAAGTTTTGGAGCACTTTGCAGGCTTCATGAGAATGAAAAATGTGGAGGAGGCAATTGTTGTTGCCACTGAAGCCGTAAGAAAGGCAAAAAATCAGGAAGAATTCTTAGACCGGGCGAGAAAGACACTTGCTACAAATGTAAGAGTCCTCTCAGGCTTGGAGGAAGCCTTCTATGATTATTTTGGCTGCGTAAATACCATGGATATTAAAAATGCCCTGATTTTTGACATTGGTGGTTCATCCACCGAGCTTGTTCATATTGAAAACCGGTATCTTCAGGATTCCATTTCCATAAGGCTTGGCGCTATCCCGCTTACTGAAATGTTTGAATTGGATCATGATCTTACCGAGGAAAAAATGGACAGTGTCAGAGTATTCATAAGAGACAGATTATCCATGATACCCTGGCTTAAAAATGCCACAGGCTTGAATTTAATCGGAATCGGAGGTTCAGTCCGTACCCTGGGTAAAATCGACAGAATCAGAAAGGGTCAGGACCAGTTCATAGCCCATAACTACAGCATGGAAACTTCAGATGTTACCTTGATTAAAAATGATGTCAAAAGTTATCTCATGACCGGTAAAAACAGGGTCAGAGGCTTACCTAGAGCC
>JASDTM010000052.1:0-3925 GCA_041891535.1 Clostridiaceae bacterium | reverse complement strand
GAACATGGCATCCCATTCATCACCCACAACTGAAACGGCCAGCCCAAATATCATGGATAATGGTATTGTTACACCCATGATTTGGAATTTTGATAGGAAAATTGACTCAATAAAAAACAAGAGAAGAGTTACAATCAACAAAACTATCTTTTTCATCAGTATGTCATCTCCTCTGGATTTTTAGGCAGAATGATAAAGAATCTTTCTCCGCCGCTGAATTTAACCGCTGGAATAACAGTGGCTGTTTTCATTAATTTTCCCTTATCTTCAGCAATGGTTTCTATCTTGCCCACATAAATATCAGGTGGATAGAACTTACCTATTCCAGAAGTAACAATATTATCACCAGGTTCAACAACAGCTTCCAAAGACATCTGTGTGACCTTTGCCATGTGTTCTCTGCCTAAGACAACAGTCCCGGTCAGAATACCTACATAGTTTCTTGATCCTGAATTTGTAACTGATACTTGGACATTCTCACTTGATATGGTTTCTAACACTGAGTGGTTGGCAAATACATCAGTAATCTGACCTGCCAGTCCTTCATAGGTTATTACAACCATTCCCTTCTTAATTCCGTCGTTGCTTCCCTTGTCCAGGGTATAGGTTGGAGTCATACCATTCAATGACTTGTTTATTACGTTAGTACCAATATAGGTATATTCCGCATGTCTGCTTTTATATTCAAACATTGCCTTTAATTCAACATTTTCTTTTTCGATCTTATCAAATCTTCTGATTTTGTCGTCATAGGAAGCAAGGGTTTCCTTTAGCTCCTGGTTCTCTTTTTTTACCTTGTCGAAGGTAAAATAGAAATCTATGACATTTTCGACCTTCTCATTTGCATAGTATGCTATTTGCTGCACCGGATTTAAAAATACAGCAGCCGCCTCAGACCCCAGCTTGTTACCGCCTGTGACTTCAGAGAATACCATCATGGCAATAAGAGAAATCGATAATAAAGTCAGAGTAAGATAGATCCTCGACTTGTTTTTTTTCATTATCTTCTTGCTTTAGCCAGCTCGTCGAATCTGATAAGAGCTATTCCTGCTCCTGATACTACGCAATCAAGTGGATTATCAGCAATGAATACCGGCATTTTTGTTTCATCGGCAATTAAAGTGTCTATTCCCCTTAAAAGAGCTCCGCCTCCTGTTAAAGTTATACCCCTGTCCATGATATCAGCAGACAATTCCGGAGGTGTTTTTTCAAGTGTAGTTACTATACCTTCAACTATTTGTGATACTGGATATTCCAAAGCCTTTGCAATCTGAGTCTCAGTAATTGTTATATCCTTAGGCAGACCTGAATCCAGGTCCCTTCCTTTAACCTTCATTGTTTTTTCATAATCAAGATTTTTAATTTGTTTCGGGTCTTCTAAATCTTCTTCAAATTTATATGCCGTACCCAGGTTGATTTTAATATCCTCGGCTGTTCTTTCTCCTATTAACAGGTTGAAATGCTTCCTGATGTAGAAGATTATGGCTTCATCCAGCTCTTCTCCGCCTATTCTCAAAGATTTTGAAATTACGACACCACCAGTTGATAGAACAGCTATCTCAGTAGTTCCACCACCAAGATCCACCACCATAGTTCCCACAGGTTCATAAACAGGAAGTCCTGCTCCAAGTCCGGCAGCTAAGCCTTCTTCAAGAAGAATGACATCCTCACCCACAGCTTGGGCAACTACTTCTTTCAATGCGTTTCTTTCCACCTGAGTTATTCCTGATGGATGTGTTATTATTACTCTGGGATTTGTAAATGCTGTCTTGGTCAAGGATTTTTTGATTAAGTATTTTATCATTTCAACAGTCATGTCAAATTCTGCTACTACTCCATCCTTGACAGGTCGAACGGCCACCATATTACCTGGTGTACGGCCGATCATTTTCTTTGCATCCTCTCCTACAGACTCAACTTTATCTAACTCAGTGTTATAACAAACAACTGTAGGTTCCTTAAAAACTATTCCCTTTTCCTGAACATAGACTAGAGAGTTTGTTGTCCCAAGGTCTATTGCCAGTTCACGATTCTTTACAAATAATCCCATTGATATCTCCTTACATAAAGCCCTTTTCCCGGAGACTTATATACTTACCTTCACCAATAATCAGGTGATCAAGCAATTCGATTCCGATAATCTTTCCGGACTCCATAATTCTTTTAGTTGAATTAATGTCATCCCCTGATGGGGTTGGATCCCCTGAGGGATGATTGTGCACCAATATTATAGATGCAGCGCTTTTTCTGATGGCATCACGGAATATTTCCCGGGGATGCACTATTGATGAATTTAAACTACCTACTGAAGCATCTTTGATTCCAATTACACAATTCTTGGTGTTTAATAAAATGACCTTCAAAACCTCTTTTTTAAGATCCCTCATTTCATTCATAACAAGATCCGCACAGCTTCCAGGTGATGTTATTTTGTACTCATCCCCTGACCGGAAGCTGCCATATCTTTTAACTATCTCACCAATGGCAATGATTGTTGATGCCTTTGCACCCTTTATACCTGGTATGGAAGTCAGTTCCTCAGTTGTTGCGTCTAAAAGGCTATTGAGTCCTTTAAATTCACTCAATAGTCTCGTTGTAAGAGCAGTTATTCCTTCATTCTTATTTCCGCTTCTTAAAATCACAGAGAGGAGCTCTGAATTCGACAAACACTGTGGTCCGTACTTCATGAGCCTTTCCTGCGGCCTTTCATTTTCAGGCAAATCCATTATTCTTTGATCCATTTTGACCTCTTATAATAAATTACCTGTTCCCATTGTTAATTATAGCACTTTAATGGCCTTTAATTCTCTATATATTCTATTTAAAGGCATACCAACCACGTTATAAAAATCTCCCTTGATATACTCTATGAAAATGGCGGCTTCGCTTTGCGCAGCGTATCCTCCTGCCTTTCCTACATAGTCTTTTGTATCAAGGTATTTTCTGATTTCAGACTCATCCAAGTCATTGAATTTAACTTCTGTAACCTCGTGATCATTGATTAATAATCCGGATGCTTTATGTATCAAAGTAAACCCTGTATAAACAAAATGAGTCTTACCAGACATTAATTTCATCATATTCTTGGCATCTTCTTCATCCAATGGCTTATTTAAAATGTCCCCTTGGATATATACCACAGTATCCATTCCGATTACCAGGCTTTCAGGGTTACTTAAGGCAACAAATTCAGCTTTGTTAAAGCTTAAGGTTTTTACATAATCAGCTGGATCCCCGTTATAGGGCACTTCCCTTTCATTGAAATCAGAAGGTACAATTCTGTAATTAACCTTAAGTTTGTCCATTATTTCTTTTCTTCTTGGTGAGTTTGAGGCTAATATTATGTCCAATTTATCAAGCCCTTTACATTTTAGTATCTATCCTTTTAAGTTTATCATCCGGGATTATATTGAACAAGTTAATAGGCACCTAATAAATTCATGGATTTATCATATATCACCCCCTGTTGAAATCATGCAAAGTTTGCTTACTTTTGAAACATCTAAGGAAATGATTAGAACAAAATTGACCAATTGAATAAATTTATGAATTTGTTAATAAGGTTTTTCAAAAGAATCTTGAAGTTAAATAAAATTTGAATATAATGAATATAAGAGCACTATTAATTTTTTAAATGGATAATAAAAAATGAGGGATAATTATGGAACTGAAAGAACAAAGATACGTAGTCACTTTGGCTGATACCGGTAATCTGACAAAAGCTGCAAAAAAGCTTAATATTTCACAGCCTGCTCTGAGTCTTTACATCAAAAACCTTGAAAACTCTTATGGGGAGCAGCTTTTTTCAAGGCAGAACAGAAGACTGAAACCAACCTATTTTGGAGAGCTTTATATAGAAAAAGCCAGACAAATCCTGAGAATAGGCAATGACTTCAAAGAAGAAATGGACTTCATGAGAAATGGT
>JASDTM010000051.1:0-3933 GCA_041891535.1 Clostridiaceae bacterium | reverse complement strand
GTATTGAAGGGGTTACAGATGATGAGATTTATTCTTTTTTTGGTGAACCATTAACTGCTTCCATGAGAAGGTATGTTGATGAAGATAAGGTTGATGAATTAGTAGAAACATACAGGGTTTTTAACCATATGATGCATGATAAGATGATCTCAGATTTCCCGGGAGTTTTAGATGCTGTTAAAAGATTCAAAGAATCTGGATATAAACTGGGAATCGTAACATCAAAGAGAGAAAAGATGGCAAGGAAAAGCCTTGAGGCTTTAGACCTTATAGATTATTTTGAAATTCTGGTAACCCCCGAATTAACTACACTGCATAAGCCAAATAAAGAGCCGGTGGAAAAGGGGATAAATCTATGTGATGTGGCACCTTTTGAGTGCATTATGGTTGGAGATTCTCCATATGATATATTAAGCGGTAATGCAGCTGGTGCGTATACAGTTGCTGTAAACTACACAGTAATCCCGATGCAGGCAATTATAGATTCAGAGCCTGACTTCTTCATAGATTCGATGGATGAATTGACTGACATTATTGAAACATTAAACAATACAACCTATAGAAAACCTGTTTTATAAGCATATTAGACTTAATTTCTATTTTTAAGCTTCAGAAATAAAATCTCTCGACTAATAAATGAGAAAAAATTTAAGATATAAATAATGGGGGGAATTAATCTCTTTGTATAGTCCCAGAATTTCAATGTCCTTAACTTTAATTGGATAATAAAACAAGAGCATTTGAGGTGTACTCTGATGCTCTTGTTTTTATTATCTTCATTATATTTATTATTGATTTTACTGCCTTAACGATTTTACTAATTCAGTAACCCGGAATGTTAAGTTCCTATAGGTTTTCCAGGTTATCTGAATCCACTGGTTTTACTGGTTCAACTTTCTCAAAAGTCATAGTATCCTCATTTTCATTATTAAGACTGGATATTTTTGATTCTTTATCCTGTGAACCTATTTCAGTGCTATTTTCATTTTCTTCAAACCAATGGTCATTTTCTGGATGGTACAACTGCTCTGAAGATACAGTTGTTATTATGGACTTCTTTGGCTCCTCAGGGTATATCCTTTTTATAGAATCAGGATTTCCTCTGAGCCAGCTTGGCTTGTACATTCTTCTGTATGCTGAGAAGAGTATTAGGATGAGAAGGGTTATTACTGTTATTGCTATGCCTGCATACCAACCCCTGGATCTGAATTTGAACTCCAGGTTATGGGTTCCTGGTTCTAAGACTACTCCAGACAGGAATCCATTCATCCTTTGGATTTCAACTTTTTTGCCGTTGTCTTTTAAAGTCCAACCCTTGTTATAAGGAATGTTGAAGACCATAATTCCTTTTTCATCGTTTGTAACTGTACCTTTGACTATATCATTGTCTACAACAAGATCTGTCATGTTGTATTTATTTCTGTCGTAAATGGATCTGCTTAAATCCCTTAAACTTACTCTTTTTATATATAAGTCTCTTATTTCATAGGCCTTTTCATTAGTCGTCCAGTTTAATATCCTGTCAGATCCGTTCATGGCGAAGGTCCAGTCATTTGTATAGTAAACATATGGATTACTCTCATAGGACTTAAATACCTTCTTGTCATTAACCTTCTGTTCGAATTCTTTTCTGTCTTCAGGTCTTAAATAGCTGTGGAGATAAACCTGTGTATTAGGATCTGGATTAGGAATTCTGAATCTGACTAAGGAATCCTGTCCGAATTCTATTCTGGTTTCTGTATAATCCACGTTTATCAATTCCATGGTTTCCACATTAAGTGGGATATCCTCAGCCAAAACGGGAGTGCCACGTTTAATGTTATTGTTTTTTTCTGTAATGGCGTAGTTTATAAGGTTCATGTCCTTATCTGGTATGGAGAGATTAAGGATATAGTCTTTAGGGACTTCTTCGGTAAACCACATATCCATACCTACATAATCTGGGTTCTCCCATAATTCATAAAGGTCATTAGAATAGACTCTTGTATATATCGGTGGTGGAGTATAAGTTCCTTTTTCTGTCACTATGTATCTGACCGATAACAAGCCTTCTAAGTATGCTCTGTCGTCTAAATTATTGAAGGATGACAGATACACTATGTCGTGCCTAATATCCAGTATTCTTTTTATCCAGTCATGCATATTACCGTCAGTCATTGAACTGAAGGTTGAGATGCCATAGTAGTAGAAGTAAGTTGGTGCATTTTCAAGTTTATTGTTTCTGAATACTGTCCTGTAGAACTCATTTTTGCTTGGAATGGTTCTATCTAATACATCTTTAAGGTCAGGGGATTCCATTTTATTGGTTTCCATCTGCTCCTTGTTCATGTTAAGACTTTGATCCCCTGCAAAGGCAAAGTTATTGCCCACCATAATTCCGAAGATCATCGCAACTACAAGGCCGTCTATGATGAATTTATGGAATTCATTTTTAAAGTACTTACGAATGGCGATTATAAAGAATGCAATCATGTTAAATACAAGTACTGCAATATAAATCGGCCTGTCGTCAAAGGTTTTTATAATATCCCAACGGATATAGATTAGTCCTAATGTAAATGAGAGGAGTATCACAAAGAAAATAACATTGAAGTTGTTCTTCTTTTTCATCTCATCCAATATGTCTGCCAAGGCATAGGCGAATACAAATATTAAAAGGTAGAACCATCTTTCAGAGTGATAGTTCATTCCGTTTAAGAAATACCCTGTAAAAGGCAGGCAGTATAAACCAATAAACAATACAAGGAACACCATTTTTCTTCTTGTTAAATCACTGGTATTTCTGTACTTGATAAACAAGAACAAAATGATAAGCATTGGTATGCCAATGGTCGAGTTATTAAAGAACAGGTTTATTGGCATGTTTAGGTAAAAGTCTTTGCCATAGAACAGTGATACAGGGTTTACCGTATCAAACCTGTCTATTCTTAAAAAGGACAATGCAGCAGGTAAAAATGCAAACATTGATAACAGGAGAGCTGAAATACCCATTAAGGAGTATTCTCCAACTCTTTTAAAGTATGCTCCAATCTTTTCTTTTATTGTTTTGCCAGGTGGGGACACAAAGAATAAAACAAAAACAATGAAGAAGACAAAGGTATGGAATGCAAAATAGTAGTTGTTTATTGCAGCTAAAGAAGCTGAAATAACAAGAGGCCAGAAATTTCTTCGTTTTTCATAGATTCTGAAGCCAAGTACCATTAATGGTACCCATAAATAGGCATCTGTCATGAAGTCAAAGAAGTTCGAGTTCCACATGTAGTAAATGCCTCCGCCATATACTATGGCTGCGGCAAAGGAAGAAAGCTTTGTTCTTTTCTCATATCTTAAAAGTAGATACATGAAGGACATTATAAGTACCTGTTT
Organism: Clostridiaceae bacterium; assembly: GCA_041891535.1. GTDB lineage: Bacteria > Bacillota > Clostridia > Clostridiales > Clostridiaceae > JG1575. The sequence continues at coordinate 567 of JASDTM010000051.1, read as the reverse complement.
ATAGATACTGATAAAGAGCTTTAAATTTAGTGAGTTCTCAAGAGTCCAGAAGGTCTCAGGCAATGCTTTGAATAATGGGAATAAAGACCAAATTAATGGACTCGTTGTGTAGTAGTAGGAGAATTCACTATATATATCTCCTCCCATACCATAATTCCAGGACCAGAAATTACCATTTAGGATAAAATTCTTAATCAGGAATGGCAGGAAGTAAATCATCTGAACAGTGGAGTCAGTGTTGTCATCACCATACAAGAATCCTGAATCGAAAATGTACTTATGAAGCAGTAATGAGAACACAATGAGTAACAGAAATACTATAATATCGCTTGGATCCAGCCATTTATCATTTGATCCAACAGTTGTGCTTGTACTTGTATCAGTGCTTATACCTGAATTTGTGTTGATGTTTGAACTGGTATTAACAGTGATTTTATTTATTTCTGAAGAATCATTGTTATTATTGGCTTCTTTTTCATCATCCTTTGTAAGGATAAACTTGGTGACGAAGAAGGTTATCGGTATGGCAACCAGGGATGCTAAAAGTCCTGAGATTCCTTTTTCAAA
>JASDTM010000050.1:0-25459 GCA_041891535.1 Clostridiaceae bacterium | reverse complement strand
ATGTTATCCTCAATCATCGGTCTGATATAAATAAAATATTCAATTTTACTTTCTGTTCCACCAAGGCCGGTTATTTCCTGCACTTCACCGTTTTTAAGCTTATCAAGGTTTGATGATGGATATACCTTTAAAAGCTCAGTTTCCAGCTCAGGTTTGGATACATACCATATCAGATTCCTGTCGTCTAAAAGCATAATGTCAGAATTGTTTATTCCCTTGCCCAGAAACCTCATGGTTTCTCTTAAGGTGAACATGTCTATCTCACGATTTTTATACCTTGCCACATTGTTCTGTATGAATGCAGAAGAGTCCTCCAAGCGGACTCTTCTTTCCATAATATAGTTTCTTTGGACCCAGATGGAAAGTACAGTAGCTATCAGCATATAACTGATGGCAAGTATGATAGTAAAAGTTACTACCAGCTTATAAACCAGACTGTTACTTTTCATTTCATCTACTCCGGTATAAAGTTACTTTACTTCAAACTTATATCCAACGCCCCAGACAGTTTCAAGCTGCCAGTTAGGTCCGCCATAAAGCTTTTCTCTAAGTCTTTTAATATGGACATCCACTGTACGTGAATCTCCCGGATAATCATAACCCCAAACCTCACAAAGCAATTGCTCCCTGGTGAACACCCTGTTCTTGTTGGATGCCAGGTGATATAAAAGCTCAAATTCCTTTGGTGGCATTTTAATATCCTGTCCTCTGTAGGTAACTGAATAACTGTTGACATCAACTACAAGTTCAGGGAAATTCAAAACTTCCTTACCTGTACCTTCAACATTGAATCTTCTCATAACTGCCTTGACTCTGGCTACAACTTCCTTTGATTCAAAGGGCTTTACCATATAGTCATCAGCTCCCAGTTCCAATGCAAGAACCTTGTCAAAGGTCTCACCCTTTGCAGTCAGCATAATTACTGGAGTCTCATAGTCACGTCTGATCCATTTCAATACATCGATTCCGTCTATGAAAGGAAGCATGATATCAAGAAGAACAAGATCAGGCTTATAGTCTAAGAAAACCTCCTGAGCTGTTTTTCCATCACCGCAAACTTTAGTGTCATATCCGGAGTACTCTAAATTTACCTTGAGTACTTCTCCAATATTTTCATCATCGTCAACAATCAGTATTTTACCAATTTTTCCTTCCAATTGAATCCTCCCCGATCATCACTGATCAATTACTCATCTAATAATAAATATATAATATGTGTCTAAATTAATCTAAGTAAATTCACCGAATTTACACTTCATTCATTAATTATAACAGCTAATCAACTCACTTTTAGCAACTACAAACTATTTCAATCAATAATTTGAGAACATGCCGGACAAAGGCTCATCAGTATGTATCCTGTTTATGGCATTTGCAAAGGTTGAGGCAGTTCCAAGTACAGTGAATTTATCAGGCAGTGTGTTATCCGGATACTTTATAGTATCCAGGAGTACTACCTCATCGATACCTGAGTTACTAAGGTTATCCAAGGCTTTTCCCGATAGTACTGCATGTGTTGCAGCGGCATATACTTCCTTGGCTCCAAGCTTTTTCAATGCATCTGCTGCATTTTTAAGTGTACCGCCGGTGTCTATGATGTCGTCCACCATGATACATTTTTTACCTTCAACATTACCTATTATGTTCATTATTTCGGATACATTCGGTTTAGGTCTTCTTTTATCTATTATTGCAATGGGCACGTTTATTCTTTCTGCAAACTTTCTCGTCCTTGTAACTGATCCAAGATCCGGAGATACAATTACCACATTCTCGTCCTGGTCAAAGCCCTTTTTAATGAAATAATCTGCAAGAATCGGTCCTCCTAAAAGATGATCCACAGGTATATTGAAATAGCCCTGTATCTGTGCTGCATGTAAATCCATGGTGACTACCCTCTGGATCCCGGCTGTTGTAATAAGATCAGCCACGAGCTTTGAGGTTATAGGATCCCTTGATTTGACCTTACGGTCCTGCCTTGCATATCCATAATAAGGAATAACGGCATTAATCCTGCCTGCTGATGCTCTTTTAAAGGCATCTGCCATAATAAGCAGCTCCATTAGATTGTCATTAGTCGGATTGCATGTGGGCTGTACAATATAGACATCACAGCCTCTTACAGTCTCTCCGATATTGACTTGAATTTCCCCGTCAGAAAACTTGCCTACCTCTGCATCTCCCAACCTTGCTCCAAGTATTTCTGAAATTTCCTTGGCCAGCATGATTCCGGAATTACCGGCGAAGATCTTAATGTCCCTGAATGTTGATATGCACTGTGAACCCACGATCAAATCCCCTCTTTTGGAAGTTTTATTATTTCTTAAGTCCCTTTTTCTCTACCCAACCCAGTTTGACTACCTGCTTAACTCTACCAATTGCCATAGCTCCATCCGGAACATCCTCTGTTATAGTGGTTCCGGCTGCAGTATAAGCATTTGCACCCACATTTACAGGTGACACCAAATTAGTGTTACAGCCTATGAATGCATGGTCACCTACTGTTGTTACAGTCTTTTCTTTACCGTTGTAGTTTACAATAACTGTTCCACATCCGAAGTTTACAGCCTTACCTATCTTTGCATCGCCTAAATATGTAAGATGGCTTACCTTTGTTCCGTCTCCCACCTCAGTATTTTTGACCTCAACAAAATCTCCGATTTTAACATGGTCACCAATTACTGAATCAGGTCTGATATATGCAAAAGGTCCGAAGGTGGAATAGTTTCCAACCTTTGCCTTAGTTATTACAGCTCCCTCAAATTCATTGAAATCTTCGATTTGAGAATCCAGGAATCTGCATCCCGGGTAAATTATATTTCCTTCTCCAACTGTTACAGTTCCTTCGAAAATAACATTGGGATAAACTACAGTGTTTTTACCGATGACCGTATTTTCTGTAAGAATTACAGAATCCGCATCCACAAAGTAAACTCCAGCTTCAGTCAGTCTCTTAACTGCTGCAGCATGTGCTTCCTTTGATTTTTTCAGTTCTTCAATTTTAAGCAGGGCTTTTTCCATCCCTTCAGGTCCTTTTCCCATTATGATCCTTCCCTTCAGCAAAAATGTCAGGTCCGGGACTCTGTCAACGGGTTCCGGATATGATTTTAATCTTTTCAACTATCTTATATTTTAAGTTTTATGAAGCCATATGTAAATAAAAGGAAGTATAAATGGCAATATACTAATATTACTCACTTTCACTAAGCAAATACTCAAGCTATATAAACTCAGAAAAATTTGAAAAAACAATCCCCCTGCTGTCTTGAGTACTAACCCAAAGACTTACACTGCAATCAGAATTTTCAACCCAGACATTTATATCATAGGGTATTCTTAAAAATGACTTGAACAGCTGGTTTATCATACCGCCATGGGTGACTAAAGCCACAGTATCCTCAGGATGATTTTCAGATAATATCTTGGACAATACCTTCTCTGCCCTGGCTCTGAATGCAAGCTTACTCTCCTGACCATAAACTGATTCGTGTGGAGGAACTCCTTCAATAACAGGGAATCTCTCCTGGACCTCACTGAAGGGACAGCCGGCTAATTGCCCGTTGTTGAATTCCATGAGGTCATCCTCATAATCAATGGGACAGTCCTTTAATTTCAAAATTTCCTCTGCAGTCTGCTTTGCTCTTAAAAGTGGTGAGGAGTAAATTCTGTCAATTTTGAATCTTCCTGTCACATACCTTGCCATGGTTCTCGCATCTGCTATGCCTTTGTCAGTCAGGGAGTAATCTGCCCTACCCTCACATACCTTCAATATATCCGCTTCACTTTGTCCGTGACGTATAACTAAAATTTTCATTTACTCACCCCTTCCAAATATATATTTCAAAATCATTTCTAATTTATATTAACTCTACCCTGATTATAAGGTATTTGTAACATTATTGCCCTAAATAAAGAATCTCCCGTAAAATCAAAGAACCGCAAAAAGCGGCTCCTCAATAAAATCCCTATTTCTTTAAGCTTACTCATTTGTTACAACAGGTAAACCTGCTTCGACTGATGAAGTCTCCGGTAACATTGCAGTGGCTTCAGGCGGGGTTGTCTCATGAATTCTCTCGTCAGGCTCATTTTTCACCTTTTCATATTCCGACAGAATAGTTTGTTGTAAGGATTCGCGTGTTTCCGTATTTATTGGATGTGCTATATCCTTGAATTCCCCGTCAGGAGTTTTTCTGCTGGGCATGGCTATAAATAATCCGCTCTGTCCTTCAATTACCTTGATATCATGCACAACAAATTCATTTTCGAAAGTCACAGACACGATCGCCTTCATTTTTCCCTCTGATGCAATCTTTCTGATTCTCACGTCTGTTATTTTCATTTTTATCCTCCTCATGTGTCTTAAGAGTATAGTCGGGAATCCAAATACATATTGGCATATGTATCGAATAACTTATAAGAATTTTAACATAGTAAACGATTATATTTAATAGTCCGTTACGATTATTATTATATTCACATTTTGTTCATTAAAATTAAACCACTTTATATCAGATTCGAAATTTTTATTAAAATTTTCCCCTCATTATCAATTCCGAAGTAATCCAAAAAGTTTATCATGGGTACTTGCAATGCTTTTTCCGTCTCTTTACTGTCCACCATGACCCCAATTCCGACTAAATCTGAAGAGAATTCATGGATTAAATCCATGATTCCTTTAACCGTTCCTCCACCTCTTAAAAAGTCATCTATGAATATGAGCTTTGAACCTGGTTTTATACTTCTCTTGCTTAAACTCATGACGGAAAGTATCCCCTGATTTCCTGAAACATAGTTGATCATAACAGAGGTACCCTCAGTTATTTTCATGTTACGCCTTGCAACAATCAATTCAACTCCCATACATCTTGCAACCTCATAGGCAAGAGGTATGCCCTTGGTTTCAACGGTTATGATATAGTCAGGCTTTTTATCCTTGAAGGCTTCAGCTAAAATCGCCCCCGCCTTTGCAATTATCTCCGGGTTTTGCATGATGTCAGTTACATAAAGAAAGTTGCCAGGAACAATCCTAGTTTTGTCAGATAATCTGAAACAAAGGTCCTCTAAGAATGCCTCCTTGATTTTACCCGGCGTCCGGACAGAATACTTCACTCCTCCTGCAGCTCCTGGAACTGTCTCAACAACTCCTTCACCTGATGTCTCCATAAGCTCCCTTAAAATTAAAAGATCCTCACTGATGGATGATTTAGAAGCATCCAAGGCATCGGCAAAATCACTCAGGCTAAGCATCCTTCCTGGGTTCTCAACCAGCTTTTTAGTTATCATTGATATACGTTCATTTCTTGAATACTTGCCCATTTCAATTACCTCGCTTTCTTAATCCCATTTTACTTTAATCACGAATATTCATCAATAAAAAACCTTTAATTATTCGTGTTTTTATAACAACCTCCCAAAAAGGTAAAAAGGACCTTCCGGTCCTTTTAAGTCGTCTTATATTCTAATTTTTAGTTATTCTCAACTTTTCATTTCAAAGATTACTTCTATGATTCTGAATAAGCCTCTTTTGCAGTTTTGATTTTTGAGCCTGCTTTTTCTTCTGATGGCAGGATGAACTTGTGGTATACAGTATCAACGATTACTGCTATTGCGTTATCACCTGATACATTGGCTGCTGTACCAAAGCTGTCCTGAGTAAGATATAAAGTGATTAAAAGCTGTCCGATGGTTCCTGTTGGGTCTATACCAACCATGCTGACAAAGGGAAGTGCACTCATTATTGCTCCACCCGGTGCTCCCGGCGCTGCCACCATTGCAACTCCAAGCATTGCTATGAAGCCTGCCATAAGTCCAAGTCCGTGTGGAAGTCCATACATTAAAAGTACTGCTGTTACGATACTTGTTATGGTGATAATACTTCCTGAAAGATGAATTGTTGCACATAAAGGAACGACAAAGTCTCTGATCTGCTTTGAAACTCCATCCTTTTCTGCACATTCCAGGTTAACTGGAATTGTTGCAGCAGATGACTGTGTTCCAACTGCTGTAAGATAACCAGGTATCTGGTTCTTCATCAGCTTAAATGGATTCTTCTTGCCAATTGTACCTGCAACAATAAACATTACTGTCAGGTATGCCAGGTGCAATGCAATTATTATTATGAATACCTTCCAGAATACTGACAGTACTCCGAAAACCTGACCTGTATAGCTTAGGTTCATGAAGTTACCAAAAATGTAGAATGGTAATCCAGGAATAATCAAGGTGCTCAGAATCTTGGTTATTATCTCACCAAACTCTGTGAAGGCATTGTACATGGTCTCGCCCTTACCCTGACTTCTAAGCCATGAAATTCCGATTCCGAACATGAAGGCAAAAACAATTGCTCCAGTAACATCAAGAAGTGGTGATAACGGAATGGAGAATAGTGTCTTTAACCCTTCATTACTTCCTGCCAGCTTTGCAACAAGATCTGAGTTGATAAAAGCAGGGAAAAAGGTTGAGGCAACTATGTAGGCAAGGGTTCCTGCAATTATTGTTGAACCGTAAGCCAATATAGTAGTGATTCCAAGAAGCTTTCCGGCTCCTTCAGTCAAATCTGCAATTCCTACTACGACAAAGCCCAATATCATAAGTGGGATTACGAAAGATAGAATACTGCTGAATATTGTTGAGTAGGTAATCGGAATCCTTAATAGAAATTCCGGAATGAAACCAAGCTGACCGACAATGATACCAAGAATGATTGCAATGATAAGTTTTGGCACAAGACCAATTTTAATCTTTTTCATTTGTTCACTTTCCTTTTTATGTATTTTATAAGCTTAGTTGATAGTAACAAGCTACTTTGTCAATTGCAAATGTAAACCAAGCTCATGCATTGCCATGTTGGTAATTATTTAACGACATATTATTTGTCTGAAAAAATGAATCAATGTCTCTTATGAAACACAATGTACATGAAATAAATATCCTGCCATTCTATGAATTAATCAAAAAAATGAAAATATACATCTGTTTTAGAGTCAAGGACAGATTTTTTCTATGCACTTTTTAGATTTTATTTGAATAAATCTACTTTTCGATAAAATATATGTAACCATTTTGCAATAATTGCAAAACTTGTATTTTCACAGGTATATTTATACAATTATGTTCCCTCATAATCTAAAGATAAAAGATTTCAGTTGAAGAGCTTAACTTGCGAAGTTAAGTTACAAAAATAAGTTGCTAAGATTAAATGAAAAAAAAGGTCAGGTCCAGCTTAAGGCTGGTCCCTGACCATTTTTTATCTTCGGAGTGTTTTTTTAAATGCTACATCCGAAAAATTGTTTTATTTTAAATTTTAACTTTAGATCTACTTTTCGTAAGGAACGTCAACTACCCAGCCTTCTGGTCCTACAATGTCACCATACTGGATGCCCACCATAGTTTCATAAAGCTTCTTGGTAACAGGTCCTACTTCATTCTCTGAGTAGAATACATGCTTGTTGCCTTTGTACTCTATTGCACCGATTGGAGTTATAACTGCAGCTGTTCCGCATGCTCCTGCTTCAGCGAATTCATCTAGGTTGTCTATGTAGCAGTCTCTTTCTTCAGCCTCTAATCCAAGGTAGTCTTTTGCAAGCTGCAGAAGTGAATACTTGGTTATTGAAGGAAGTATTGAAGGAGAAATTGGTGTTACAAACTTATTGTCCTTTGTTATTGCAAAAAAGTTTGCATCTCCGACTTCTTCAATTTTAGTTCTTGTTAATGGATCTAAGTAAACACAGTCAGCAAAGCCTGCCTTTACAGCGTTATCATGAGGAAGCAATGATGCAGCGTAGTTTCCGCCGACCTTTGCAGCTCCTGTTCCAAATGGAGCAGCTCTGTCATATTCTTCTGCAACGTTGAAGTTTACCGGTGCCATTCCACCCTTGAAGTAAGGACCAACAGGCATGCAGAATACTGTGAATAAATACTCTGGTGCTGGTTTAACACCTATGCTGTCACCAACTCCGATTAGAAGTGGTCTTAAGTATAAAGATGCTCCTGTTCCATATGGAGGAACATAGTCTGAGTTTGCAGCAACTGTTTTAATGCAAGCATCAATGAACTTGTCTATAGGGAAATGTGGCATCATGATACGATCGCAGGTTCTCTGCATTCTCATCGCGTTCATGTCAGGTCTGAATAACTGTATCTTGTCATCCTTTGTTCTGTAAGCCTTCATGCCCTCAAAGCACTGTTGTCCATAGTGCAGCGCAGGTGATGCTTCACTTATATGGAGCCTGTTGTCTGTTGTAAGCTGTCCATCATCCCATTTTCCATCCTTGTAGTAGGAAATGAATCTGTATGGTGTCTTGATATAACCGAATCCTAGTTTACCCCAATCGATTCCCAAATCTTTTGCCATTATTTACACTCCTTCTTGTTAAGAATTTATAGTACATCTAATGTAATTATAAAACTATCCGGACTTAAAATGTTCGATTTCGTAAATTATCATTTACTGTCAACCTTTTCACCTATTGGTTTAGAACAATTTAACTAAAGTTTGCTAAATATTATCGTTTTCATAATACATATGTTTTTTCACTGATTTGCTTCCTTGATAACTAATAGCAAAAAGCATAGAATATTCATAGTAAAAGGAGTTGATTACTGTGTCCTTCAACCTGAATGAATTCAAGGGTAAAAAAGTGCATATGATTGGTATAGGCGGTTCCATGATGAGCGGAATAGCCGGAATACTTATAAATAACGATGTAAGAGTCTCAGGATCTGATTTCCAGGAGACAAAGGGCTTGCAGAATGTAAGAAAAATGGGAGCGTCAGTCAAGGGTGGTCACCATAAAGACAATATCTTTGACCAGGACCTTGTAGTCTATACTGCAGCTATAAAGCAGGACAATCCTGAGCTTGTAAGAGCAAGGGAGCTTGGTATTCCTGTCATGACAAGAAGTGAGTTTTTAGGACATCTTCTTAAAAATTTCCGTGATTCAGTCGGTATTGCAGGAACCCACGGTAAGACCTCCACCACCTCAATTATGACAGCCATAGCAATGGAGTCAGGCATGGATCCAACTGTTTTAGTCGGAGCACATATGCCACTCATAGATTCGAACTACAGAGTCGGTACCTCTGAGGTCATGATTATTGAGTCCTGTGAGTATTCAAGAAGCTTTCTTGATTTCCCGCCAAAAATAGCTGTTCTTCTGAACATTGAAGAGGACCATGTTGATATATATAAGGATATTGAAGAGGTTAAGGAAGCCTTCAAGGAATATGTCAATGACGTACCTGATGACGGGTTTGTCGCAGCCAATGCTGATGACGCAAACATCATGGAGGTAGTCCAGGGTATTAAGCCACATGTCATAACCTATGGAATAAACGATGGAGAGGTAAGAGCAAAAAACATCACCCTATCAGACGAGGGTAAAGCAACCTTCGACCTTTATGAGGGTGACAGATTTATGTTTAACGTAACTCTTCCAATCCCGGGAATACATAACGTGTATAATTCCCTTGCAGCAGTGACTGCAGCTTTGATCTTAGGTGCACCAGAAGACGGAATTAAAAGAGGTCTTGAAGCTTATAAGGGTGTAGATAGAAGACTCCAGGAGCTTGGAACCATCAACGGAGTAAGATTCATTGATGACTACGGTCACCACCCGACTGAGGTCAGGGTAACCATGGATACTGTAATACATTATAAATACAACAAGCTGATTGTTGTTGAACAGCCCCATACATATTCAAGACTGAACTACTTCTTCAACGACTTCGTTCCTCTTTTCGACAAGGCAGATCTTTTAATACTTCTGCCGGTGTACGCAGCAAGAGAAATTGATACAGGACTTACCTCCAGCGATAAATTGGCAGATGCAATTAGAGCAAGAAATACTGTTGACACAGTAAGCCTTGACTCCTATGAGGCTGCAGCTGAGCTTATATTAAGAAAGGCTGAAGAAGGAGACATAGTTCTTTTGATCGGCGCAGGCGAGGGTTACAAAGTCTTTGATTTAATCAAAGAGGATGCAAGAATCAAGGAATTAAGCAAGGGCAAATAACACTAATTAGTGTTTTAACCAAATAACTTTGAAGGCTGCCAGGAAAATGAAACGGCAGCCTTTTTTCAATTATTGACACAATGTTAATTTCTCGATTAATCCTTGTAAAATGCCTATTTTTCATTGCATAAACAGGCTTGAAAATATAAGATTAGTGTATGTCCTCAATTTTTACAATAAAATATGCACTTTGAAAGGAGGATCAATTATTGAATAGAATTTTCAAAATGCTGGGTAAATACAAAAAAGAAATGTTTTTACCAATATTTGCACTTATCATTACAATAGTTCTGGATTCATTCAACCCGTTTTTGACAAGGATGATCATAGACAGGGCTTTGCCTGAGAAGAACATGCAGTTATTCATTATGATCATGGCAGGTCTTTTGATTATCACACTTGGAAAAAGCGGTTTTGGTTATATCAGGGAATACATTTTTGATGTTGTGTCTTTAAAAGTATATGCGGATATCAAATACAAGCTCTTTGATCACATCGAAACTCTTCACTTCAAGTATTTCGACAATATGAACACCGGTGAGCTCATGGCGAGGATGAACGAGGATACTGAAAACATATGGAGGTCTTTGGCCTTTGGTTTCAGACTTTTAGTTGAGCAGATAATCTACTTCATCATAGGAATAGTTATCCTGGGTGTCATAAACATAAAGCTGACACTTATCATACTTGTCATCATGGCTCCAATTGCTCCATTGGCGATTCACTTTGAGAAAAAGATCGGAAAGAACTTCGAGGAAATATCCGACCATACAGCCGAGCTTAATACAACTGCACAGGAAAACATTGCAGGAGTAAGATTGGTTAAGGCTTTTGCCAGAGAAAAATTTGAAATGAAAAAATTCTTTGGTAAAAACAAAAGAAACTTTGAATTAAATAATGAGCAGGCAAAAATAATAGCAGACAACTTCCCCTTAATAGAGCTTTTGACCAATGTGGCAATAATAGCAATGATATGCTTCGGTGCCATGTTTGTCATGAGGGGTGAAATGACCTTGGGAGACATTGCTCTGTTCTCAGGCTTCATTTGGAACCTGATCTGGCCTCTTCGTGAGCTTGGTTGGGTCATGAGTATGGCAGCACAGTTCAAGGCATCCAGTAAAAAGATAGTTGATATATTGGATACCGGATCTGAGGTAGTTGACAAGCCTGGACTTAAGCCGATGAATATTGTGGGTGGTGTTGAGTTTAAAAACGTGGACTTCTCATACAATGATGAAGTGGTTTTAAAGGATATATCCTTTAATATTGCTCCTGGTAAAACAGTGGCGATAATGGGAACCACAGGTTCAGGAAAATCATCACTTATAGGCCTTATCGGCAGATACTACAACTACCAGAAGGGTTCGGTAATGGTAGATGTTGTTGATAACAGAGAAATCAGAATTTCTGATTTAAGAGGAGCAATGAGCATTGTTCCCCAGGATACCTTCCTGTTCTCTGAGTCTATCCAGAACAATATTAAATTCGGATCCAGGGATGCAAGTGATGAGGAAGTTACAAAGGCTTTAGAAATTGCCTGTGCAGACTTCGTATCTGAATTCGAAAAAGGCTGGGACACTGTCATAGGTGAAAGAGGAGTCGGATTATCCGGTGGTCAGAAGCAAAGACTTGCAATAGCAAGGGCTATTGTAAGAAAATCCCCTATCCTTGTCCTGGATGATGCAACCTCAGCCCTGGACATGGAAACAGAATACAAGCTACTTAAAAATTTAAAGAACATGGACAAAAATAAAACCACCTTCATAATTGCCCACAGAATCTCTGCAGTTAAAAACGCTGACCTGATTCTGTACATGGAAAACGGCAGAATCGTGGAGCGTGGAACACATGAACAGCTCGTAGGACAAAGAGGACGGTACTATGACGTTTACGTGGAGCAGTTCAAGGACTTTGATACTTTATCGGAGGTGGTGTAATGGAATTTGATACCAATATCGTCTCCCAGGATGAAAAATTCAGTATAACCAGTAAATGGCATTTGATAAAAAGACTTTTAAAGTACATCCTGCCATACAAAAAAGAAATTGCAGTAATCATGATGTTCATGATTTTCACAATGTCAGTGGGTCTTTTGAATCCAAAATTCGTTCAGTACACCATAGACAATTCCATCGCAAACAAAGATATTCCAGGACTTATCAAGGTATCGGCAATTATGTTGATATTAAACGTCTTGGGAACAATAGCAGCCCGTTGGAGACTCAACAAAATGGGTCAGGTATCCAATAAAATCGTATTGGAAATGAGAGAAGGACTTTATACCCATATTCAAAAGCTTTCCTTCGCCTTCTTCGATTCAAGGCCAGTGGGCAAAATACTTGCCAGGGTGGTTGGTGATGTCAATTCCCTGCAGCAGCTGTTTACTAACTCAGTAACATCGCTTATACCACAGATCTTGCAGCTAGTGTTGGTCACTGTACTCATGTTCATGACCAATGTTTATCTGGCCATAGCTACAATAATTGTAATGCCAATACTTGTCTCAGCAATATTCTGGGTTGAGGTAAGAGCAAGAGTTAAATGGGCAGAATTCAGAAGTAAAAGAAGTAATCTTAATGCTTTCACGCATGAGACCTTCTCAGGTATGAAGGTAGTACAAGGCTTTGCACAGGAAGGTAACACAAGTAAATCCCATGTTTCCCTGGTTGAAGAAATGAACGAAAAGTTCAGAGGAGCAGTAATGCTTAATGACCTTTTCTGGCCATTTGTTGAACTCTCCTGGGGAATCGGAAGCGCAGTAGTATTCCTTGTAGGTACCCTTCTTTACTGGAGAAACCTGATAACCATAGGAGAACTTTTTGCCTTCTCCATGTTCATTGGACTCTTCTGGAGACCGGTGATGTTCATCAGTAACTTCTACAACACACTGATTACCTCCCTCTCATCAGCAGAAAGAGTATTCGATATCTTGGATACAAAGCCTGATGTGGTTGATGTGGAAGGCTCAGAGGAAATGCCTCCTATCACAGGAGATGTCACCTTTAAGGATGTCAGCTTCGAATATGAAAAAGGCATTCCGGTGTTAAAGGATGTATCCTTTGATGTTAAAGCCGGTCAGAGTATAGCATTGGTTGGAGAAACCGGAGCAGGTAAGACTACCATAGTAAATCTGATTTCAAGATTCTATGACCTTAAGGAAGGCACCATATTAATAGATGGTGTGGATATCAGCAATGTGAGAATAGAGTCCTTGAGAAGTCAGATGGGAATAATGATGCAGGATACCTTCCTCTTCTCAGATACAATCAAGGAGAACATTAAATACGGAAAGCTTGATGCAACTGATGAAGAAATCATCGCGGCAGCTAAGGCAGTCAATGCCCATGACTTCATAATGAAGCTCGAAAACGGCTATGACACCGAGGTTAAGGAAAGAGGTTCAAGACTATCAGTCGGACAAAGACAGCTTATTTCCTTTGCAAGAGCACTTCTTGCAAACCCAAGGATACTGATCCTTGATGAAGCTACCTCAAACATTGATACCCAGACAGAAAGACTTGTTCAATCCGGAATCAAAAAGCTTTTGGAAGGAAGAACCTCCTTTGTTATTGCCCATAGATTATCCACAATAAGAGATTGTGATCTCATCATGGTTGTGGAGGACGGTGAAATAACAGAATCAGGAAACCACCAGGAGCTCATTGATCACAAAGGCTCATACTACGACCTATACATGGCTCAATACCGCTTCCTAAACGAGGGAGCATAACAAAATTAGCACAAAAGGTGATGTTACTACCATTTACTGGTTTTAACATCACCTTTAACATTATTAATTAACCTTTATCACTTTACCCCAACAGTATATGAGTTGGACTTTTATTGTTACTTTGATGTAACCACACTAATTTATTCCTATAGTATATTTGTGATAAGGCTTTAACAATTAGACTTAGCAGCATGGAGGGGACAATATGTATGGAATATAAGACACTTATAAAATTTGCTACAGTACTTATCAGCTTGGTTTTAGTGGGAGTTGGGTTATATCTTCTAATAAACTGCCATCAAATTGCACTTACCCAAAATCAATCAATAACAGCAAGTGAACTGACCTACAAGACTGTTTCCCTTGTTATCATCGGAACAGTCAGTATGGTTTCAGGAGCTATTATCATGCTTATTCAGTATCTGATGTTTATAATGAAGGTCAATAAAAAGAAGAAATGTTTTACTACATTAACTAATATTTCTTGATTCTTATTCCTTATTCCTCATTCCTTAAAAGTGGAATACAAAAGAGGTGAATACAAAAAAGGTGAAGTCAAAACTAATTTTTGGTTTTGACTTCACCTTTTTAACTGCATTTTATTTAATACCAGTATGTATTCTCACATTAATTTAACTGGTTGTTCTTAGGCGTAAGCATGCTCAGGTTCTGTTCTCCCTGAGAAGCTGTTGTATACTGCTGACTTGGTTGAAAGTGTATAAGCTGTAAGTACCGGGTTTAATAATCCGAAGGATATGGCAACAACTATTACCCATCCAATGAATGAAAAGTCCAGGATGAACAGGTCAGCTTTTCTTTCATCTGTAAGCTGTTTTGTATACTGGAATACATCTCTCATTTCCATTTCTGGATTTTCACTAAGTATCCATGGAATAAAGATATATTCATAGGATTTTACAATTCCTGGGATTATCAGTAACAGTGTCCAGAAGAAGATATACAAATCCTTGAAGAACATGGTCTTATAAATATTTTTATAGTATGGGGATCTGAAGGCAAACAGAATGTCATCCATTCCAGCTTCCATACCAAGGTCAGTTAACCTGAAGTATCTTGTTATTCCAACTATCAATGGATTTAACAAGAAGGTCTGAACCAACACTCCCACCACTAGAACTGTAAGACCAATGGGCAGGATTGCTCCTGTGGAGAATCTTGCAAAGAATGAGCCAAGTGCATTTTTATATGGCAGATACTCCCAAACTCCAAACTTTCTCACAAAATCTCCCGTTCCGTTCAACATATTCTGGAACTGTTGCAAATCTGACTGATTGACTTTGTTGTTAAACTTAACTACTGTATCTCCGTTCACTATAAGATATGCAAGGGCTACAAGGGATGCTATTATCCATTTACCTTTAAGCATAGCTTTGGCACGGTCCTTATAAAATACTCGATTCATTGCAGGTCCTCCTTTATTTAAATAATAATTGCTGTTTCATTGAATGTAACAAAATAACGTTAAGAAATCATTAAAGCTGTCTGAAAACAGTAATAAAAAAGTTATTTCTTGAGTATTTATACAGGATACTGTATCATGATAGAATATGAAAAGTGTTGACGGGAAGAAGTAGTCAAAAAACTGACCTAAAGAGAATCGGGTATGGTGGAAACCGGTGGTTAAGAATTGATGAATAACATCCCTGAGCTCCTTGGCGAAACAAAGTAGTCTTGGACGTATACCGCGTTAAGGTGTTGAGTATATGGAGATATTTGTATTTCCATAGATTTGGGTGGCACCGCGGAGTATCTTCGTCCCTGTTTACAGGACGGAGTTTTTTTATTTTATAAATTAAATGATTAATAATTATTGGAGGTCAACTATGACACTGGTAGAACAAATCTATAAGAACAAAGAAAGCCATGCAGGACCCATTGAGGTTTCAGGCTGGATCAGAACCATGAGAGTTTCAAAGAACTTCGGGTTCATTGAATTGAATGACGGCACATATTTTAAAAATCTGCAGATAGTATTTGAGGATACATTGGATAATTTTGAAGCAGTGTCAAAATTCCCAATTGCAACTGCCATCAGTGTAAAGGGAGAATTGATTCTGACACCTGATTCAAAGCAACCTTTTGAGTTGAAGGCTTCAGAAATCATTCTTGAAGCTCCGTCAGATAATGACTACCCACTTCAGAAGAAAAGACACACCTTTGAATATTTAAGAACCATTGCCCATTTAAGACCAAGGGGCAATACCTTCTCTGCCCTTTTCAGGGTAAGAAGCCTTGCAGCCTTTGCATTGCATAAATTCTTCAATGAAAGAGATTTTGTTTATGTTCATACCCCGATAATAACAGGGTCTGATGCAGAGGGTGCAGGAGAATCCTTCCATGTAACAACCTTCGATGCTGCAAATGTTCCAAAGAATGAGGACGGCTCAGTTGATTATTCACAGGACTTCTTCGGTAAATCAACAAACCTTACAGTATCAGGACAATTGCAGGGAGAAGCATATGCCCTGGCCTTCCGGAAGATTTATACCTTCGGACCAACCTTCAGAGCAGAAAATTCTCATACAGCAAGACATGCATCAGAATTTTGGATGATTGAGCCAGAAATAGCCTTTGCAGATCTTAATGACAATATGCAGCTGGCTGAGGATATGCTCAAATATGTTATTAAGTATCTTTTGGAGAATGCTCCTGAAGAAATGGCATTCTTCAACAGCTTTGTTGATAAAGGCCTTGTTGACAGACTTACAGCTTTAGTAGATTCTGACTTTAAGAGAATTACCTATACTGAAGCAGTTGAGCTTCTGAAAAATTCAGGAAAAACCTTTGAGTACCCTGTTGAATGGGGAACCGATCTTCAAACAGAACATGAAAGATATATCACTGAAGAGATCTTTAAATCCCCGGTTTTCGTAACTGATTATCCAAAGGAAATCAAAGCCTTCTATATGAGACTTAACGAGGATGGTAAGACTGTTGCAGCAATGGACTGCCTGGTTCCGGGAGTCGGTGAAATTGTCGGTGGATCTCAAAGAGAGGAAAGATACGATAACCTAATTGCCAGAATCAGGGAATTAGGTCTTCTTGAGGAGGAATACTGGTGGTATCTTGAGCTTAGAAAATACGGCTGTGCAAAGCATGCAGGCTTTGGTCTCGGTTTTGAAAGACTAATCATGTATGTAACAGGTATGACTAACATAAGAGACGTCATTCCGTTCCCAAGAACACCTGGAAGCTGTGAGTTCTAAAAGAACTTCAAAAGAATAACCATATCTGTATGATATATTAATAGGAACACTCCGGATAATATCTGGAATTGAAAATGGAAGCTCAAAGGTCGGTTGATCTTTGAGCTTCCATTTCTTTCTTTAATTATTGGTTACAATACACTTTATTCCGTATATAGAAACTTAGAGGAATTTAGGACAGTCTGAATTTTCTAGAGCTTGCTGTCGTCTATGGCATCAAGATATGTGTCAATATCCTTGACTATGGATTTTAAGCATCCATCCTGGAATGGTGAGATTAGACCTGCTTCAGCTACTATTTCAGTGAAGGTCTTGGTTCCACCAACCTTACAAATCTTAAGGTAATCATTCCAGGTTTCCTGATCCTTTTCAACATACTTTCTCTTCCAGAACTGGAAGGCACAAACCTGTGCAAGTGTATAGTCTATATAGTAGAAAGGACTGTTGAATATATGGTTTTGTCTGAACCACCAGCCACCTTCTTCCAAGAATTCATTTCCGTCAAAGTTCATGTCAGGTCGGTACATTCCTTCAAGCTTTTTCCATACAGCCTTTTTCTCTTGTGGTGTCATTTCAGGATTGTTGTATACCTCATGCTGGAAATGGTCCACCATTACCCCGTAAGGTAAGAATATCAATCCCTCTGCAAGATGAGTAAATCTGTATTTATCAGCCTTTTCTCCGAAGAACTTATCCATATATGGCCAGGTTAGGAATTCCATGGACATGGAGTGGATTTCGCAGCTTTCCATTGTAGGCATAATACAGTCATCAAGAACAATGTTTCTTGCCTGATAGCCCTGGAAGGCATGTCCTGCTTCATGTGTCAAAACATCAACATCCCCTGAGGTACCATTGAAGTTTGAGAAAATAAAAGGAACCTTGTAGTCGGACAGGAAGGTCATATAGCCTCCTGACTGCTTGCCGGGCTTAGCTAATACATCCATGAGATTTGAATCAAGCATGAGATCTATGAATTCACTAGTTTCAGGGCTCAATTCATGGTACATTTCTCTGCCTTTTTCCAAAATATATTTGTCATCTCCGATAGGAGTTGCATTACCATCAAGGAAATTTAATGCTGTGTCATAATACTTCATTGAATCAAGACC
The DNA here is from genome assembly GCA_041891535.1 of Clostridiaceae bacterium. Lineage (GTDB taxonomy): Bacteria > Bacillota > Clostridia > Clostridiales > Clostridiaceae > JG1575. Next base: position 7,377 of record JASDTM010000050.1, on the reverse strand, counting down.
AATACGCTTTGCCTGTCTTTTTCTGAGCTTTGAAACAACCGGCACTACCTCTTCCAATACCTGAGCTCTGTAGTTTGCCACCATTTCTTCATTGTAGTCAAACCTGTTCATCATTGGATATGCCATTTCTGTGTAGTTCTTAAAGCCAAGCTTTTTAGCCATTCCGTCTCTTAGCTTAACCAGCTTGTCATATATCTCGTCAAATTCCTTTTCATGTTCCTTATAAAAACCCCAGCTTGTTTCTGCTGCTGCTTTACGTACATCCCTGTCAACGGATTGAAGATATGGACCCATCTGAGCCAAGGTAAGCTCCTTGCCGTCAAAATTAAGCTTGGCACTGGCAATGATCTTCATATACTGTGTTGTCAGTCTGTTTTCTTCCTGCATGTCTTCAATATTCTTTTCGTCTATGACACGGCGGGCATTTTCAGCTTTAAGAAAATATGTCTTAGGGTAAATTGCTTTTAGCTCATCCAAGTATGGAGAATCCAAAACTGCATTGTTAAACTCAGTAGCCAGCTGAACCAATACTGGAGTGCTTTCATCCCAGAAGGCCTGCTCGTCCTCATAGAACTTGTCTCTTGTGTCAATGGAGTGGCGGATACTGCAAAGAGTTAAATTCGTAAAAATATTTTTGATGCTGTCATTCATTCCCTTGAAGGCTTCATGTGCTTCTTCAAAGGATGCTGCTTCCTTGACTCTTCTTATGTATTCCTTGCTGTTTTTAGTTATTGCCTCAACGTCGGCACGTTTGTATTCAAAATCGTTAAAATTCATTCTTTACCTCGTAAAATTAATTATTGGTTTTTATGGTGATTCTGTCCCTCACCCTTGCAGTAGTAGTAAAGTGTCTTTACAGGCCAACCTGATGCTCCAACCGGTTTATAGCCTGAGGCTTTAGCCAGGGATGCTACTCCTGCTATATCAAGATGTACCCATTTTTTGCCATCTGCAAAGTTCTCCAGGAACATTCCTGCTGTTATAGAGCCTGCCCCTCCCTGAACTGAGTTGACAAGGTCAGCTCTCTGGCCTTTTACCATGTCCTTATAGTCATCGTCTGAAGGAAGCTGCCATACCTTTTCTCCTCCAACCTTGGAAGCCTCAACTACCCTGTCCATCATTTCCTGGTTATTGGTAACAGCTCCGATATAGGTTGAACCAAGGGCTACTATTACAGCTCCGGTTAAGGTTGCAACATCTATAATTTCTGCAGCATTTTCATTTTTAGCTGTATAGTAGATTGAATCAGCCAGGGTAACTCTGCCTTCAGCATCTGTGTTTACTATTTCTATGGTTTTTCCTGACATAGATCTTATTATGTCTCCATTTTTATAGGAGCCGCCAGAAATCATATTTTCGCATGCAGCAACAACTGCAGTTACATTTTTAGGAAGCTTTTGCATAGCTATGGTCTTCATAGCACCAATTACGCCAGCTCCGCCTCCCATATCAGTATGCATTGATGCCATTCCCTGTGGCTGTTTTATGGCATATCCGCCTGAATCATAGGTAAGTCCCTTTCCTACAAGTCCTATAACATCACTGTCCCCGCCATTTTTCCATCTCATGACAATGAGCTTAGGTTCCTTCTCTGAGCCTCTTCCCACTGCTAAGAAAGCTGTCATGCCAAGCTTTTCAATTTCTTCCTTGTTTAAGATTTCAACCTCAACACCAAGGGGTTCCAATTCCTTTTTTGCCTCCATCGCCAAGGTTTCAGGATACATGTATTCTGATGGTTCATTGACAAGGTTTCTTGCCAAGGTTACTCCCTCTGTTATTGCAATTGCTTCATTTAAAGCCTCTGTAATCTTGTCTTCTTTACCTGCCATAACCTGGAAACCAATTGTACCAAGCTGGAATGCTGGTTTTTCAGGAGTCTTATACTTATTGAATTTGTACTGTGAGTTATATAGCCCCTCATAGGCTGCAATAGCTGTTTTTCTGTAGCATAAATCAGGATATTTTTTAAGAACTACTGTTGCATCAGAAACCTTCTTATCAGTAAGCTCCTTACCTGCCTTAAAGAACATGAGTCTGATAACCTCAGAGGAAATTTTATCTTCTTCTCCCATGCCTAAAAGTATGATATTACTGCCCTTATAAACTAAATCAGAGTATATTTCACCCTTCTTCCCAGTGAAAATCTCCTTTTCCTCGAGATACTCCATGAGCTCCTTATGCTCATCCAAGATTTCATCCTTTAATACGGGGATTACCAAAACCTCTCCCGAACTTCCTAACTTATAATCCATAAAATCTCCTTTTATATTGTTGAAGCCATTCCTTCATGCTTCATTTATTTTTTTCCTGTATTACCATTTTATGTTGAATAATAGCTTTTTGAAACCATACAGTTGCATAATCTATATTTGAAATATGCATATTCATTTTTATCTCAAATTGATTCATTAGCCTTGTTCATTATCTCAATAACCTTATTAACAGTATTCATATTTCTTGAGGTAAGTCTTTCCTTGAATTTCTTGCTTCCTAAAACCTTGCTGCCAAATGCTCCTAAAGTATCCCCTTTTCTTACTCTCCAGAAAAAGTCACCATAGGATCCAAATATCCCCTCTCCCTCTCCATGGGGGTACTCATCGAATAAATCAGATACTTCTTTAAAAACACCATCATCATTAGCAAATATGGCGTACATATGATATTCAACATTGTCAACGGGAATGCTAATTTCATTGCACTGTCCCACCAATGCTTCAAGCTCTACCTTGTCCCTTACTAAAACACCTATGTCCCAGCCAGTCAAATCAAATATCAGTTTATTTAACTTCACTTCCATTTTCTTCTTTATTTCTGAAATGTCAGTTTCACTTGAGAATTCTTTGGACTCATCCACCTTGAACACCAGGTTACCTGATGCAAGATAGCTTTTAGTATAATTGAAGCCTGCTTCATTCATTTTATAAACCAAATCCTGCATTTTAAGGTTCTGCTTGCCCGTGTTTATTCCTCTCAAGAAAGCTGCTAATACCATTTAATCCTCCATTAATTGAACTTTTTTCATGAAAATGAGATGATTGTTAATATTATATCTCATAGTTGCTTGTTATCACTATTGCTACCAATTTATTTTTAGGGTACACTTTTATTGTAATAAACTAAAATGAATAAAAGTGTTACAAATTTAAAAACTAAATTATTAAAGAAGAACGGAAACAAAGGATCAATTTAAGAGGAGAATTTTATGAGAAAGATTGGTATTATTACCGACAGCGCCAGCGATCTTGACAGGTCAGAATTCGCGGAGTTCACAAGAGTCCTGCCGCTGAAGATATTGTTCAGTGACGGAGAATACAAGGATGGAGTCACAATTACTCCAGATGAAACCTATGCCAGAATGGCAACAGAAATCCCAAAGACTTCTTTACCTGATGGTGAGGATATTGTCAGAAGTCTTGACGAATTAAAAGCCATGGGCTGTACCGATGTCATTGCAGTAATGATTTCCTCTGGTCTGTCCGGAACCTACAATGCCTTTGTAAATATAGCCAATGATTATCATGATTTGAATATTGTTGCCATAGATACGAAAAATCTATCAATGGCAGAAGGAGCCCTGGTTCTTTATACTCAAGAGCTTGTCAAAATGGGGTTGAATTTGGATGAAATCCTTGAAAAAATGGAAATCAGAAGAAAGGAAATCCAAACCTATTTCGTATTGGATACCCTGGAATATCTTATTAAGGGAGGCAGAATAGGCAAGGTTTCCGGTACAATCGGACAGCTTTTGAATATCAAGCCAATCATCCATGTTAATACAGATGGAATCTACCATTCTGTTGATAAAGCAAGAGGCAAAAAACTGGCTGTTGCAAAGCTTATAGGCATTTTAAAAGAACAATATTTAAGCCAGGATGACTATAATGTGTTTGTAATGCATGGAGGTACCTTAAGCGAAGCCAAGGAAATGCAGGAAGCAGTTAAAAACCTCAAGGGAGTTAACTCAACCCAGATAAGACAAATCACCCCTTCCCTTGCAGTACATACCGGTCCGGGCCTGGTTGGTCTGATCATTGAAAAGGTGAAGAAAGACAGCTAACAATCGGGAGAGATTATGGAAAAGTCATACAAGGATATGGAAAAAGAGCTCCATGATGAATATAAAAGAAAACTCAATGCGCTGAAAAAAGTCAAAGCTGAAAAAGAATCTGTGGGACAGGTGTTTACCAATGGAATATTGCCACTTTATGTGTACTATATTTTAACCCTTGGTCCTTCCAACGGAAATGGCATAGCCAACAGGATTGAGACCCATACTAATGGAAGATGGTGTCCCTCCACCGGAGGAATCTACCCCATCTTAAAGAAAATGGAAAAGGAAGGCTTTGTCACAGGAGAGGTTTCAGATGAGGGAAGACTCCAAAAAATCTATACCTTAACTGAAACAGGTCACGAAGAATATCTAAGAAAAAAGGATCTTCTCCATGACAAAATCTTTGAAGCCATGGATGTTTTCAAAATAATAACCAGGGAAATCTATAATGAAATAGTGTAACAAAAAGCCCAGATAAGCTTTGACTTATCTGGGTTTCTTTGTATAGAGAAAATCCTCTAAACTGTCTCATACTAATGGTTTAGAGGATTCTTTAAATTTTTATCTTGTATTTATAACTTTTTACATTAATTCATCACATCTACCAAACTGAGGGCGTTCTTTTATACCAACAGCTTTAAATTTTTCTAACTCTTGATTTGCTTGATTTATAGTCTTCAATCCTTGATTAAATTATTAAGTACATAGTCAAGCTCAAGTCCTGTTGGGGCTTTAATATCCGGCTCTGTCCCCCACCGGCTGTTGGAGCTGCCGTCTTCATTAAAGCAATATGCCACCTCGACTCTGAATATAAATCCACTGTAGGGCATTGCGTGGTAGTAGTCGCCGGTTATATTTCCTCCCCCTGAGGTATTACTTCCGACAAGAGTGGCAGTTTTGGACTTTTTCATATATTGTGCGAACATATCTGATGAAGAAAAGCTCTTATAGTTTGTAAGTAGAAAAATCTTCCCTTTGAATGGATACTGTGGCTGATAGTCTATTTTGTCAGTGAATTTTAAAAAGTATTTAAGCTTGCTCAATTCTGTATCGTCGGTTTGAGTCATACTGTCAGGAAGCTTATCTACTTTTTCAGTTTTTAAATCAGGGAACATGCTTAATCTTCTCACCACATCCGTTCCAGCCAATTCTTCGTATACTCTTTTTGAAATATCAGAATCCCTGAAACCATAATATGTGGCTATTTCATGATTTCCATCTATGAAGTATTGTAAAAATATCTTCCAAGGATCTGCATATCCTCCAAGGTTTCCTCTGACATCTACAATAAGATATTTATAGTCCTTTATCTCCTTTGCAAAGTCAGAGAGGATTTTATTGTATCCTGATCCAAGTACAAAGGAAGGAAACTTAAGATAGGCTGTTTTTCCTTCTTCAATTATCCTGGTTTCCGGCTCTGATGCCTGTGTCTCGGTATTTGAGAATAAATTGAAGTCTTTTGTACCTTCTTTTACAGGTTCCAATCCAAGTAATTTTATAAGATCCTTATTCTTTTTAATATTAACCGGGTCATTTAGCTGTGAGAAGGAAAAGCCAGTTCCAATATTTACCTTTGCAACCACATCCAAAGGGCTGTAATAAGAAGTATGTGTAGACTTTGGCACTGGACTCTTTTTAACAATGTCATACAAGGTTAAAAGGTTTGGTGTAATATATCCTGGCAGGTTATCAAACCTCGACTGATAAAAATTTCTATATTCCTTCTCATACCTTAAGGCATCCGTGCTGGACTCCATTAAAACCTTATCCAGTGTTATTATGTCACTTCTCATTTGATCCGGAGTTATATTTATAATATCCATTTCAACTGAGGGATAAACAGGGGATTTCGCGCTTACTGAATTAATTCCATTGGAGTTAACTGATGCTTCTATTTTATAGACTATGAAGGATGCTGTTAAAATCAGGATCGCAATTAATGCTCTTTTTGTGCTTGTTTTTATTGTCATTTAGTCTCCTATTTATGTCAGAATCAGATTACCCATTCACCATTTCTTAAAATTGCAATTTCATCTCCTTGGAAGGTATAGCCTGTCACATGAACATCCGGGCCACCAACCATGAAGTCAATATGAATCATGGATTTATTTGCACCCTTGGCAGCCTTTTCTTCCTCGGACATTTCAGTTCCACCTATTATTGTCTCAGTATATGAGTTACCTATAGCAAAGTGACATGATGCATTTTCATCAAATAATGTATTCATGAACAATAGACCTGATTCAGCTATTGGTGACGAATCAGGAACAAGTGCAACCTCTCCAAGCCTTGATGCACCTTCATCCATTTCCATCAGACCTTCTAAAACCTCCTGATTCTTTCCCGCCTTAAACTCAATAACCTTACCGTCCTTGAAAACAAAGCTGAAATCCTCAACCAGGTTACCCATGACTGAAAGGGGTTTTGTTGCCCTGAGGTACCCATTAACCCTATGTGAATGTGGTGCAGTAAAGATTTCTTCAGTGGGGATGTTTGCAATGTACTTTTCTCCCTTCGGTGTAACTGAAGCACCACCAATCCAGTTATGACCCTCTGCGAGATGGACTGAGATATCAGTTCCAGGTCCCTCGAATCTGATTCTTTTAAAGTTCTGGTCATCAAGCCAGGACTCCCGTCTTTTAAGCTCTGATTCGTGTTCTTCCCAGGCTTTTACAGGGTCTGGTGTGTCCAGTCTCACTATTTTTTTCATGGATTCCCAAAGCTTTTCAACTGCTTCTTCATCACTTGATTCAGGAAATACCTTTTTTGCCCAGGCAACAGTAGGATATGCTGCTACAATCCACTTTAAGGTACCGGCATCCATATGCTTATCAAGCTTTTCAGTTGCCTTAAGCATTGCTTTCTGACTTCTTTTTTGCTTGTCCTTGTCAACATCCTTCAAAAGTTCCGGATTAGGTGATGAAATTGCAATTCTGTGGTAGTTGGAAGAATATGCTGCATCTACAAAATCCACATCAAAATCAGGATATAAATCAAAAATATAGTCCTGTCCAAGATTGTATTTAGCCAAGGTTATTTCATCATCATTCATTCTTAATATAACGTCCTTGGCACCAATCTCATATAGTACCTTTGCAAGTTCACGGACCAGTGGCAAAGCCTCTGAAGAGAAGGTTATAATTGCTCCGTCCTCTTTTTGTATGTTGGCTCCTACCTTTACTATGAGCTCTGCATATTTTCTTAATTCAAGCTTGTTCATATCAATTCAACCCCATTCCCATTATCGGTAAGTTTCTTTTCTTGTTGTTTTTATTTCTTGTAAAGACTTCCTCTTCATCGTCCTTGAAGGCTTCCATCAGCTTCAG
>JASDTM010000049.1:2121-3964 GCA_041891535.1 Clostridiaceae bacterium | reverse complement strand
GAAAAGGGTGGGGCCAGAGCTTACCAAAACCTCCTATGCATTCAAAACACTGGATGATTTTGGTGGGCATATCTCTTATTCAACCGATTCTCCCATTGAAGATGTTAATCCTTTCAAATGTATCTATACCGCAGTTACTAGGCAGAACGAAGAAGGGCTTCCAGTGGGTGGTTTCCATCCAGAAGAAAAGGTGGACCTTTATACAGCCATTGATGCCTATACTTCAGGCAGTGCATATAATGAACATAAGGAGACTTTCAAGGGAAGGATAAAAGAAGGATATTTAGCTGATTTTATAGTTTTAGACAAAGACATTTTCTCAATACCTCCAATGGATATTAAGGATATAAAAGTTTTGGAAACTGTAATCGGCGGTGAAACTGTATATAAAATGGACCAGAGTTAGTGTAATAAAAGTCTTTAATAAAATTTTTTCGAAGGAAGTGATTGAAATTATGAGTGATAAAGATGTAAAACAAGAAGAAGTTAGTCCTAAAAGTATTGATGAATATATTTCCATGTATACAGGACCCGGGCTGGTTCATATGAACAGGATGAGAGAGATAGTAAAAGAGACGGCACCTGAATTAAAGGAAAAGATTTCTTGGGGGATGCCTACATTTTACTTAAATAAAAATATATGTCATTTTGCACATAATAAAAAGCACCTTGGATTCTATCCTGGTGGGGAAGCAGTAGAACACTTTTCTCCTGAACTGGGTGATTTTGTATTCTCTAAAGGCACAATCCAATTTCCCTATGACAAGGAGCTTCCAGTTGAATTAATAAAAAGGATTGTCTTATACAATATTGAGAAGGATAAAACCCCCTCTAAAAAGTAAAAATCAAAAATATTAGAGAGAATAAAAGAAGAGTATCTGGATCTAAGAATATGAGAATAGCGTAAACAGCAAAGCAACTCCGAATTTTGAGTTGCTTTGCCGTTTTAGAAAATATTATTTTATAAGCTCTTCAATATATACAGGATGCACAAAAGCTGCCCTGTGTAGATCTTTAGTATAGTATTTCAAAGGGAATGCAGGCCTGTCACTGTTGTAAGGCCTTGCAGGATCGAATCTTTTGGAACCTGCTGTAAGAGTCCAGATGCCACCCGGAAATGAGGGTACAGTTAAAGTATAAAGCTTGGCAATGGGGAAGAAGTTCTTAAAATCTGAATAAATTTGCTTTACTCTGTCTGGCTGCAAAAACGGAGTTTTTGACTTTGCAACCAAAATACCATCATTTGTCAGGCAGCCTCTCAGACTTTCATAGAAGTTTCCTCCGAATAATCCTTCAGCCTTACTGAAAGGGTCTGTTGAATCTGCAAGTATAATATCAAAAGCATTTTTATGTTCAATGACATATTTAGTTCCATCACCAATAACTACTTCAACCCTTGGATCATTTAACCCTGAAGAAATTTCTGGGATATGTTTTTTGCACTCTTCAACGACAATCTCATCTATTTCACAAAGTACAATTTTTTCAATTCCCTTATGCTTTAGGAGTTCTTTCACAATTCCACCGTTTCCACCGCCTAATACCAACACTTTTTTTGGTGATGGATGTGAGTATAAAGGAACATGAGCCATCATTTCATTGTAGATGAATTCATCCTTTACAGTGGTCTCTATGGTCCCATCTAAAACAAGCATTTTACCGAAATCATAGGTATCATATATGGCAAGCTCCTGATAAGGAGTTGTCCTTCTAACCAGTTCTTCTTTAATTTTATATCCCAATTTGGAATCTTCAAACTGTGCTTCAAAAATCCAATTCTTTATCATTTCCATATCTTGATCCCCCTGTTATAGATTTGTATTTTAGTAAGTAAAAAATTCAT
>JASDTM010000049.1:0-2111 GCA_041891535.1 Clostridiaceae bacterium | reverse complement strand
GATGATGACCATGCTAATGTATAAATCCATCCAATTATTTCGTCAAACATTGGAAGCCAGTCTGTTACATTTTTATCATCAGATTTTAAAGCAAATAAAATAACACTCAAAAAATCAGTTGCTTTTGCTAATTATAATACAAATGTATTGAAATTAGGTGAAAACTAAATATAAATACGTATTTATCCATTTTAAATGAACTAATTCATTATGATATAATTTGTTTTATCAGAAGAAGACATTAAAGACTGGAGGTGTGGCAATGAAGACATTGATATTTAACGGCTCCCCGAGGAAAAAAGGGAATACAGCATATCTGATTGAATACCTTAAAGATAGATTACAGGGTGAAGTGGAAGTTATCAGCGCTTATGAGTCACAAATCGGCGGATGCATAGATTGCAGGTACTGCTGGAAAAATCCGAAATGTGCATGGCCTGACTGGCAGGAAATGGATTTAAAGATAAGAGAGGCTGACAATATTGTTATTGCTTCACCTATATATTTTTCTGAGGTTACAGGTAATTTATTAAAATTACTCAGTAAAACGCAGGTTTATTGGAGCGCAAGAATTTTAAGAAAGGAAGACCTCTTTGGCAAAATTAAGAAAGGCGGAGTAATTATTACCTATGCAGGACACTGTGACCTTCCTCATCCTTTAAAAACAGTAAAGATATTGCTTAACAATATGAATGCCAAGGATCAGTTCACTCCAGTAATTTCCCATGATACAGACAATGTGGAAGCCCGGGATGACGTTAAAGCTCTAAAGTCCTGCGAGGAATTGGCAGTATTCTTAAATAGTTGACTGACAAAATTGTTTTGATTGAGAGTTGTTTTATTGTGGTTTGCTATAAAACAATCGTTCCTGTATAATTCTTTAGGGTAAAGGTTAGGTGATCAATTTTGAAACTAGGTATTGTGGGACTTCCCAATGTGGGGAAGAGCACACTTTTTAATGCAATAACAAAGGCTGGAGCTGAATCAGCAAACTATCCATTTTGTACAATAGAGCCGAATATCGGTGTCGTTTCCGTCCCTGATAAAAGATTGGACAAACTGGTTGAAATGTATAATTCCAAGAAAAAGGTAGAAACAGCAATTGAGTTCTATGATATAGCAGGTTTAGTAAAAGGAGCCAGCAAGGGCGAAGGTTTAGGAAATAAATTCTTGTCTCATATCAGGGAAGCTGAAGCTATTGTACATGTGGTTAGGGCATTTAAAGATGAAAATGTAGTCCATGTGGATGGAAGCGTTGATCCCATAAGGGATATAGAAACAATTAATCTTGAACTTATATTGGCTGATTTAGAGGTATTGGAAAGAAGACTTGAAAAAGGCTCAAAGCTTGCAAGAAGCGGTGATAAAACCGCAAAGCTTGAGGTTGAGCTGATGGAGAGAGTAAAGGCTCATTTAGAAAATGAGAAGCCTGTCAGAACCCTTGAATTGACTGATGAGGAAAAAGAAATCATCAAAGGATTCTTTATGATAACATCTAAAGAAGTTCTTTATGTTGCCAATATCTCCGAAAGTGATTTGCAATCTGGGGTTGAAAACGAGATGGTGGCTAAAATAAAAGCCTATGCAGAGGCAGAAAAGTCAGGTACGGTGGTTATCTGTGCAAGACTTGAGGAAGAGCTCTCTACCTTAGAAGATTCTGAGAAGCTTGAGATGCTTAATGAATATGGCTTAAATGAAACGGGACTTGATGGTTTAATAAGGCTTAGCTATTCACTTTTAGGTCTCATGAGCTTCTTAACAGCAGGACCTACAGAATCCAGGGCATGGACAATAAAAAAAGGTACGAAAGCACCTGAAGCTGCAGGTAAAATCCATTCAGATATTGAAAGGGGCTTTATCAGAGCTGAAATAATAAGCTATGACGACCTTGTCAAATATGGGTCTGAATCAGCAGCTAAGGAAAAGGGCTTATACAGACTCGAAGGAAAAGAGTACATCATGCAGGACGGTGATGTAGTAAATTTCAGGTTCAATGTGTAAAAGATAATAAGATGTTCTGGTTTTGCCGGAGTATAAGCATGGCGTTTAAGTTCAATACTTGAGAACCATGCTTTTTTATTTAATTTAAATATTGAGCTGATATTCTATAC
>JASDTM010000048.1:0-3970 GCA_041891535.1 Clostridiaceae bacterium | reverse complement strand
CTATTTATCTGTACCTGGGTACAAAGCCCACTTTTTTCTGCATCTTTCTCAAAGTTTTTTGAGCCCTGTATTCTGCCTTGTCAGCGCCTTCTTTAAGGATACGTTCAAGTTCGGATTTGTTCTCAGTCATTAAGCTGTTAATCCTTTCTCTTATAGGATTTAATTCTGTAATGATGACATCAGCACAGGCTTCTTTAAATTCCTTATAGCCGACTCCTTTAAATTCATTAACAAGAACCTCTGGTTCCTTACCTGTAATGGCGGACATTATACCAAGTAAGTTTTTAACTCCTGGCTGATCTTCTGAGTAGTTAACTACTCCAACAGAATCCGTTACTGCCCTTGAGAGCTTTCTTCTGATAACATCAGGTTCATCCCTGATTAATATGAAGCCGTTTGGATTCTCAGCTGATTTACTCATTTTCTTTTCAGGGAACTGAAGGTCCATGATTTTAGCTCCATTTTTGGGGATCATTACCTCAGGTATAGTAAAGGTGTCTGAATAAATGTTATTGAATCTTATGGCAAGGTCCCTTGTCAGTTCAACGTGCTGAGTTTGGTCTAACCCCACTGGAACATAGTTACTCTGGTAAAGAAGAATATCTGCAGCCATTAATACTGGATAGGTGAAAAGACCGGCTTCAATAGCCTCTCCTTCCTTGTTTGCTGACTTCATTTTATATTGTGTCATTCTGGACAATTCACCCATATAGGAATAACAGGTTAAAATCCAAGCACATTCTGAATGAGCCGGAACATGTGACTGGATGAATATGGTGCTCTCATCCTCCTTGATTCCTGATGCAAGATAGGTTGCAGCAACCTCAAGTGATCTTTTTCTTAATTCCTCCGGTTTTTGCCTTACAGTTATGGCATGTAAATCAACTATGGAGAATATATTGTCATATTCATCCTGGATGTTTACCCAATTCTTTATAGCTCCGAGGTAGTTGCCCAGGGTCAGGTTACCAGAGGGCTGGATCCCTGAAAATACAATCTTTTTACTTCCGTTTACTTGTTCTTTCTTTAATTCTTCCTTCATAAAAATATCCTCCATAAAATAATAAAGCCCTATGCAAAATGCATAGGGCGAAATTCCGCGGTACCACCTAAATTAAGGACAGGGCAAAAGCCAAACCTAACTCTGAGTCAAATATCGCTGACAAAACGTTCCGGCTTACTATTAATTTCCTCCGAAAGGGCATTCGGAAACCCCATTCACAAAAGCTATGTAATCTCCTTTACACCCTGGGAGAATCTCTATATACAGCTGCTTAGGATACTATCTTTTCCTTAATAACGCCAACTTTTTAATTACCTTAATTATATACACTTAATTTATTAAGTTCAACTTAAATGATAAAGAGCTCCGTTTGCACGAAGCTCAGTTTGATTATCTCTCTCTTGTATTTCTCTGAGCCTTCTTAGCTCTTCTGCATTCAGGGCATCTTACTGGATCATTTTCAAATCCTTTTTCTTTGTAAAATTCCTGCTCTCCTGCAGTGAAAACAAACTCCTTGGCGCAATCCTTGCAAACTAAGGTCTTATCTTCCATTTTGGTTCCTCCTGTGGCAACAGACAATAAAAACGGATAGGTTGCCTTGATAGGACGGGACCTGTTTTTCATTTCTGTAAAATATAAGCTTTTCGCTCTCATATATTGTATCATGATGAAAAATAAAAAAATAGTGGATAATCTGCAGAAATCCAAATATTTGAAGACGATTTGAGAAAAATTTTCCAATCTGAGATTAAAACTGAAAGTCTTGATAAAATGGCAAAGGGATTAAGAATAAATGCGAAATAAATTTGGCTTAAACGTTTGCTATCCAATCATACCGATACTATAATTAATATAAACAACTTAATAGAAATAATAGAAAAGGGTGTGATTATCATGATACAGGTATTTATGAGCAAGAGAGGTTCCGGCAAAAGCAAGCATATGATAGCCCATGCCAATGAGTCTGTTAAGCAGACCAGCGGACATCTGGTATTTATTGATGACGACAACAGACCAATGCACGAGCTGGCAAGGGATATAAGATTTATCAATACGGAAAGTTTTGAGATTACTGATTTCAATACTCTTTATGGCTTGATTTGTGGAATACTTGCTCAGGATTATGATGTGGAAAAAATTTACGTAGACGGACTGATGAGCGGTATAGATCTTAAACAGGAGGGAGCCGAAGAGCAATTCAACAAGCTGACTTCACTGTCTGATGATAATAAGATCACGATTTTCTTTACTCTGAATGATAATGATGAAGTACCAGATTACCTTAGAAAATACAAGGTGGAAATAGCATAACCTTTTAATGGGCCGGAGGCGGAAACGCCCCCGGTCGATTTCATCTAAATGTTAAGTATATTTATCATGTTTTTTTCAAAGGTATAACATAAAATTTACATCTCCATGTTAGGTTATAATCAGATAACTTGGAGGTGGTATATTTGTTGAAGACAAGAATCAGGGAATATAGAACCAGACTTCGTTTGAAGCAGGATGACCTGGCAAAACTGGCAAGTGTAAGAAGAGAGACCATCGCTCATTTAGAATCCGGCAAATATAATCCGTCTCTTAAGCTTGGTATGCAGGTAGCTAAAATTCTGAATACAACAGTTGAGGAATTATTCATATTTTCGGATGATGAAGAACAAGGTAATTAATATTTATTAAGGGATGCTTTTAGCATTTCCTTATTTTTTTGTTTATATTTAAAATTTCATTCTGTCTCCTATTAGAAATCGTTTAATTACTATATAATTGAATTGGTTCGCAAATATTGCAGGACATAAGATTTTATTTTGGTGAGTACACATTGAGGATTTATATGAAAAACTTTTTACAAAAACTAGGTAAATCCCTTATGCTCCCTATTTCCGTTCTTCCGGTTGTTTCAATTTTATTCGGGATAGGGTATGCCATAGATTCCACATTATGGGGACATGGTAATATTATTGCAGGTCTGATGATTAAATCAGGTCTAGCTTTAATCGACAATATTCCTATTTTATTTGCAGTAGGTATTCCGGTTGGATTATCCAAGGAAAGGGATGGTGTATCAGCATTATCAGGACTCGTTGGATTTTTAATCATCCAGAATATTTTAAATACAAGTACTTTATCAGCACTGAATAAAGTACAGCCAGACATGACAAATGCAGCATTCGGTAAAATCAATAATGTGTTTATAGGTATTTTGGTAGGAATTCTTGTATCTTTAATTTATGACAAATTCAGTAAGACAGAACTGCCTTCAGCCTTGTCATTCTTCTCTGGGAGAAGGCTTATTCCTATAATAACTGTATTTACTATGATTGTTGTATCAGTAATCCTGTATTTTATTTGGCCTGCTTTATACAATTTACTGGTTTCCATAGGGGAGAGTATTTCATCTCTTGGAGCAATTGGTGCAGGAATATATGGCTTCTTAAACAGGCTACTTATTCCAACTGGGCTTCACCATGCATTAAATGCAGTTTTCTGGTTTGATACTGTAAATATAAATGATCTCGGACATTTTTGGGCGAATGTAGGTGTAAAGGGGATCACAGGCAGATATATGAGTGGATTCTTCCCGATTATGATGTTTGGTCTTCCGGGGGCATGCCTTGCGATTTATTCAACTGCCCTGGAAAAACATAAAAAATCAGTGGGTTCAATGCTGATTGCAGTTTCATTTTCTGCATTCTTAGTAGGATTAACTGAGCCTATTGAATTCCTTTTTATGTTTTTATCTCCGTTGCTGTATATTGTCCATGCTTTATTGACTGCAATTTCCATGTTTATTGCAGCGACTATGCACTGGACTGCCGGCTTTAATTTTTCTGCAGGTCTCATAGACTGGGTTTTATCCAGTGGAACTCCAATGGCTAATCATCCTGAAATGCTCTTGGTTTTAGGCTTGGTTATGTTTGTGGTTTATTTTATTGTATTCAGAACCCTTATCTTAAAGCTGGATCT
>JASDTM010000047.1:22997-26248 GCA_041891535.1 Clostridiaceae bacterium | reverse complement strand
AATTAAAGAAGAGTATATTAATACCCATCTATAATATTTAGATTATTTAGTTCCATTAAAAAGCTGGTAAGCAGCTTAATCGCATGTTAAAAAATTCAGATTCTGAAGATGACTATCCTCAGAATCAGAATTTTTTAATACCTAAATATCGAGTGTAACTGAATAGTCTGTAATGCCCAAATATAGCGAATTGCCATAATGTTTGGCAGACTACGAAAGCATTATCTTCTCTAGATCAAGTGGAGCAACCTGGGCACCGTCTTTGAAAGCTCTCATGTTTCCACCAGAGATTTCGTCTATTAGTGCGATGTGTCTATCTTCCCCGACACGGCCGAATTCAAACTTGATGTCGTAGAGAACCAAGCCTTTCTTTAAAAGCTCAGCTTTGACAATATCTCCGATTTTCTTTGTCATATCTTTTAATACTTTGTATTCATCATGGGTGAGGATACCAAGCATGTCTAATGCGTCTTCAGTTATTGGTGGATCCTGCCTCTCATCATCTTTGAGGGTGACTTCTACAAAAGAGTCTAAATCCTGGCCGTTTTTAGCATACATGCCATATCTTTTTAAGAAGCTGCCAACAGCCTTATATCTGCAAATTACTTCAAGGCCTTTACCAAATACTTCAGCTTTTTTTACAGTCATTGTATTTTCTTCTGGAGCTGCTGAAATGAAGTGAGTAGGGATACCTGCTGCATTAATTTTTTCAAAGAAGAATTTTGTAAGCCTTAAGCCTGCAAGACCTGCACCTTCCATAGTAAGACCTACAGAGTTTGAGCCTGGGTCAAATACTCCATTTTCACCTGTAACATCATCCTTGAATTTTAATAGATAATTGCCGTTCTCCAATTCAAAAACATCCTTGGTCTTGCCCTTGTACTTAAGATTCATTCTAAGTCCACATCCTTTGAATTTATTAATATCCGAATAATATTTTAAAAATATGAAAAATAGTTCGTCTTTATTAAATATATTACCTCAGAGCCATAGTTTCAAGAGGTATAGGCAATATATGAATTTAATAAGGAGTGTTTTATATTAAAATGAATTACATAATATTCCTTTTTTGAGGTTTTCCATGACAATCTTATCATTTATAATAGGATAATACGTAATTTATTTTATAAAAAAACAATTACAAGGATTTATATTAACAAATTGATTAAAGAGGTGATCATTTGAATGTACTGACCGATAAGCTTAAAGAGGTGATGCTCTCAGTATTACCAATAACATTTATAGTATTAGTATTGAACTTTACCTTAACACCAATGGAAACACCCATAGTACTAAGATTTCTGCTGGGGGCTGTTTTTATAATAATAGGTTTGTCTATTTTTCTAAGCGGTGTGGATCTTGGAGTTACTCCCATAGGAGACCATATGGGAACCACTTTGGCTAAATCAAATAAAGGGATAATTATTGTAGTCGTAGGATTTTTGCTTGGGTTCTTTATTTCAGTAGCAGAGCCAGATTTACACATTCTTGCAGGACAGGTAGATAATGTATCAGCAGGGTTAATATCAAAGGAATCCATATTGATTGTAGTATCCATAGGGATTGCCATTTTACTTATTATAGGATTACTTCGTATAGTCTATAACTTTGCTTTAAACAAGCTGTTTACAATACTCTATGCTGTGATATTATTATTATCCATATTTTCATCATCTGAATTTCTGGCAATATCCTTTGATGCCTCAGGAGCCACAACAGGAGCCCTTACAGTTCCGTTTATACTTGCTCTAGCGCTTGGTGTATCCAGAATGAAGAAGAACAGCTTAAGTTCGGAGACAGACAGCTTTGGCCTTGTCGGAGTTGCATCCTCCGGGGCAATAATTGCAGTACTGGCTATGAGTTTGATTCGAGGAGCAGGCAATATATCAGGGGAGATAAATCCTGATTTTACAAATACATCATCAGTTCTTGGACCATTTATTGAAAAATTCCCGGTTATAGCAATGGAGTCTGCCATTGCTCTGGCTCCAATAATTATCATTTTCTTATTGGCACAGAAAGTTAAGTTTAAACTCTCAAAAGCAGCTGTGAGAAAGATAATGTTCGGAATGTTCTATACTTTATTAGGATTGGTATTATTCCTACTTGGAGTCAATGCAGGATTCTTGGATGTGGGGATAATTATTGGCCATAAACTCGCATCATTGGATAACAAGATTTATCTTGTTATAGTTGCATTCCTCCTTGGCATGGTAACAATACTTGCAGAACCTGCTGTTTATGTACTTACACATCAAATAGAAGATGTAACAAGTGGATATGTTAAAAGAAATATAGTTATGGCTACCTTGGCTATAGGAGTAGCTTTAGCAGTGTCACTATCCATTGTAAGGATACTTGTACCACAGATCCAGTTATGGCACTATCTTTTACCGGGTTATCTGTTATCCATATACCTGTCATATAAGACACCGCCACTCTTTGTAGGTATTGCCTTTGACTCCGGAGGTGTAGCATCAGGACCTATGACAGCAACATTCATCCTGGCATTTGCCCAAGGTGCTGCACAAGCAATTGAAAACGCAAATGTCTTGATTGACGGTTTTGGGATAATAGCAATGGTTGCAATGACACCGCTTATAGCATTACAGCTTTTAGGATTATTCTTTAAGAAAAAATCAGAGAAGGAGGTTTTAAAAGAAAATGAATAACACTCCCTATACAGAAACAAAATTAAGTTACGAGATGATAGTCGTAATAAGCAATATCAACATGGGAAGCAAGATATCAAAGGTTGGTAAAAAAGCAGGTATACACGGATGTACCATAAAGCTTGGCAGGGGTACTGCCAAATCCTATTGGCTTAACTTTTTTGAATTATCCGATATTAGAAAAGAAATTGTATATATGCTGGCAGATAATAGAACAGCAGAAAAAGCCATTAAAGATATCATGGAAGAATTCCATTTTGAAAAACCAAATCATGGGATCATGTTTACAATACCTTTAACTGCAATAGAAGGGGTACACGGTATTGAATACAATAAACTAAGTGAAAATAACTCAAAAGAATTCAATGAAAAAGGAGTTGATGAATACATGCATCATTTGATAACTATCATAGTTGACAAAGGTAAGGCTGAAGAAGTCATGGAATCTGCAGAAAGAGCAGGAGCAAAAGGCGGCACTATTATGAATGCAAGAGGAGCAGGTATCCATGAAACAAGCAGATTATTCATGATGGATGTTGAACCTGAAAAAGAAGTCATTATGATCATCTCAGACAAAGA
>JASDTM010000047.1:6642-22897 GCA_041891535.1 Clostridiaceae bacterium | reverse complement strand
AGCCTGGTGGCTGAATTTTTGCTGTCAAATCTGTCTCTGATTATCTTTGAGTTTTCTGTCCATTGATGGAAGTAAACAGGATCATTGACGAGTTTATCAAGCTCAATTAAAAAATCATCATCTGTGGGAGCTAAAATAGCACCATATTTAAAAGTATCTTTATAGTTTGGAATATCTCTTAAGATAATCGGCATTTCTGATCCTGAGGCCTCAAGGACACACATAGGATGGTTTTCCTGTTCTGCAGGTAGGATAAAAATATCAGTAGCCTGATAATATTTTTTAACCTCTTCAAGCTCAATAACACCTGTAATAAGAAGATTGTCTGGTGCAGTGTCAATAAGTTTTTGCATTGTAAATGAGTCTGCACCCATTACTTTACCAAAAGGTATTCCACCTACCCAGATGAACTGATAGTCTGGTCTTTCCAAAGCCATTTTATGGAAAAGATCAAATCTTTTTCTAGGCTGAATTTGGCCATTACCCATAATTACTATCTTATCTTCAGGGATACCAAGAGCTTCCCTGGCATTTGCCTTATCTTCCTTTGTCCTGTGATAATTGGACATATCTATTGAATTGTATAAAAGCCCGGTATTCTTAAGCTTCATATCCTTTATTAATTCTTCTTGTACAGAACCAGAACAAGCTAATACAAGGTCTGCTTTTGAATAGAAGAATCTTAAATACCAGTATGCTACCCAGTGCCATTTCTCAGCCCACCTTAAGGAGCCGATAAATGAATCAGGAACTAAATGTGCAGAAACTACTTTTTTTACATTAGGCCGGAGTAACCATCCCATGGCATATAATCCAACAGTTTGTATGTGGACTATATCGTATTTGCCTTGACCATTGACTTCAACATCCACCCTTGGATTTTGCTTCAATGCATTGGTTATTTCCACATAAGCAGTATGTACACCGTGTCCTTTTACAGTAAACTCTGTTTCGGAAATCATGTTTAATTTAATTTTACTCATGACTCCATTATAGAATAGAAATAAGCAGTAAGAATTAAAATATTATTAAAGTGGCATAAATACTTATTTTAGTCGATTAAGCAACTTAGTAGGACCTGTAAATGATTTTTGGTAGTGTAGTTTTAAGTTCGGAAATTTAGGGGTAAATCGAAAAAAACCTTAGGGATTCTAGGAATCCTTAAGGTTGATGTATGTAAATTTATTGCCATGGTCTTTGATTACTTTTTCAAGATCCTTTGGACTGATCCAAACAGTTTGAGTATTTATATTTGGATGGATACCAATTTTTTCATAGAATCTTAAATCAGAGTCCAAGAAAACTTCAACTTTTTTATTCTCATCGTTTAAAATACCGAAAGGTGATACTGCTCCCTTATTTAAACCAAGGTACTCAACAAGATAATTCTCAGCAGCAAAGGATAGGGGCTTACACCCAAGCTTCGTTCTTATTTCTTTTAAATTAACTCTCCTGTCCTTTTGAGCTACGAATAACATAAACCTGGTCTTTTTCTCATCTCTTACGAAAATATTTTTGACTACTTCATTTTTCTTGTCAATATTTAATGCATCCATTGCTTCAATCGTGTAGACAGCCTCGTGGTTTACTACACTATAATCAATCTTCATCTCATCTAATTTATCAAATACTTTTTGGCTGGTGTCAGCAACTGCTATACCTTCATCCTGAGGCATGTTATTCTCAAAATCACTCATTTGTTTGTCTCCTCATATTCTTCATTTATTATCTTAAAAAAATTATAGCATACAACCCTTACCGATTTATCAGAATGGAGTTGGGTATTGGGTAAAAGAACAAGGAAATTACATTGTATAAAACCATTTGTCAATAACCTCATAAAAACATCTCTTTGAGTGTGCAAACCTATAACTTGTAGTATAATTAGAAAAGATACTATCTAGGAGGGAATACTTAATGAAGTGGAAATGTGAAATATGCGGATTTGTAGCTGAAGGGGAAGAAGCTCCAGAGATCTGTGAAGTTTGTGGAGCAGGTAAGGAATCCTTTGTTGATGCCTCAATAGTAACAGAAGAGGATAAGGACCTTCAGAAATGGCTATGCCTATATTGCGGATATATTTATGAAACAAATGAGGTTCCAAAGCTTTGTCCTGAGTGTCAGGCAAAAGCAGAAGCATTCGTATTACTAGATGATTCAAAGGATCAGTTCCTTGACGCTGGTGAAATCTGGAAATGTACATCATGTGGTTATGTACACTTCGGAGAGCATGCTCCTGAAGAATGTCCAGCATGTAATGCACTGGAAACAGCATTCGTATCAAGAACAGCATGGCTTAAGAAAAGAGCATAGTAATAGAATTAATTTAAGATAATTGTAAGGCATAAAAAAGTGAAAGCGACAGTGGGGACATTGTCGATTTCACTTTTTAAAATCCTTTAATAGATTTCTGGAGAAATGCTGAAAAGAATACTGGGGAAAATCATGGATATTTCTTGGATTAAATAACTTTTTATGGATATTTATACTAATGTGATATTGTGATACCGTAAACAAATTAACATAATGCTTTAAATCTTGGGATATATTTTGGAAGAATGAGATTATTTGAGAGAATACTGCAACATTAGAATAAATTACCTGAATGAAAATAAACATTTGTCAAATAGGGGTAATATAATTTATATTTGATATATCTGTATGTTTTTAAGTCGTAACCATTTATTAAGGTTGGTTTAATAATCGGAAGATAAAATGCAAATAGAACTTGGAAAATTATGTTGTCCAAGATGAGGATTATAAGGAGAAGCCGTGTGAACGGATAATTACTTATGAAAATATTGATAACAACCGATTGGTATAAACCTGTAATAAATGGAGTCGTAACCTCAGTATCAAACTTGGAGGACGGCTTAAAAGCATTGGGACACGATATCAGGATAGCTGCGGTTTCAAATACAAATTATTCTTTTAAAAGAAATAATGTTTATTATTTTGCATCTTTAAATGCAAGCAATATATATCCTGGAGCAAGAGTAAATATATCTCCCAATAAAGAGTATTTACAGGAGCTGTTGGATTGGGCGCCTGAGGTTATACACTCTCAATGTGAATTCTCATCCTTCAGAATAGCAACCAAGATTGCAGATGATCTTAAAATACCGATAGTGCATACATACCATACAGTGTATGAAGACTATACCCATTATTTTTCACCATCAGAAAGATGGGGTAAACAGGTTACAGCAGTCTTGACCAGATTGATACTAAAAAGAGTTGATATGGTAATAGCACCAACAAGAAAGGTCAAAGACCTTTTAGAAGGATATGAGATTAAACCTGAAGTATTTGTAGTACCAACAGGTATTAACACAGATAAGTACAATAAGACAATTGAGCCTGAAAGAAAGGCAATGTTATTAAGAGAACTAGGTATTCCAGAAGACAAAAAAGTACTTTTATACCTAGGCAGAATAGCAACAGAAAAGAACCTTGATGAGGTTATCAGATATACAGCTGAGCTGGGTAGGGATGACTTGTTTTTACTGGTTGTTGGTGACGGACCTGCAAGAGCAGATGTAGAAGCTGAAGTTGCGCGACTTAAAATGCAGGATGTACACTTTACAGGTATGATCCCTCAGGCCGATGTATCAGATTATTACCAACTGGGAGATGTATTCGTATCTGCATCAACAAGTGAAGCGCAGGGACTTACTTACTATGAAGCCTTAATGACTGGGCTTCCCATAGTATGTAAACATGACCCAATACTGGATACTATAATCATTGATGGAGTAAACGGATATCAGTTCAATGATTTTACGGGATATAAAAAAGGATTGGAATCTATCTTAGACACCAAAGACGGACTAAAAGGAAACAAAGAAAAGATAGCTCAGGACTTTAAGGAAACCTATTCTATAAAAAGATTTGCTGAAAATGCTTTAGCAGTATACGAGAAGGCAATCAGCAACAAGAATATGGAAGGCAAAACGAAAAGAAGCGCTTTGGGCTTTACAAGAACAATATTAAGGATTAACAATGTTGGATAGAGATATATTACCGTCGGATGGGAAGTTAACAATGAAAAAAGATGAAAAATATGATCAATTTTTACTAAGAAATAAAAACCTGATCACTATACTTGGTGTGTTCCTATCCGCAGTGTTTGTGGTTTACGGATTACGATCCGGAATACTTACCAACACAAATAAAATGGATACCTTCATACAAAGCTTTGGTTTTTTAGCACCAATAATCTTTATATTGATTCAGATAGTGCAGGTTGTCATACCGATAGTACCAGGAGCAGTTAGCTGTGTTCTGGGGATAGTAGCCTTTGGACCGGTTTATGGACTCATATTAAACTATGTTGGTATTGTAATAGGCTCAGTCATTGCATTTAAATTGGGCAGAGAATATGGTGGAGAATTTGTAAGGGCAATGACAGGGGATAAGTTCTTTTTAAAGTACAGTAAGTATTTATCCAAGGAATACCATTATGACAAGGTGTTTTTACTACTGATGTTCTTCCCCTTATCACCGGATGATTTTCTATGCTACCTATCAGGTATGAGTAAGATGACCTTTAAGAAGTTCATGGCAATATTACTATTAAGTAAGCCATTGTCCATTACCTTTTACTCCTATGGCCTGATCAAGATAATGCAAATGGTGTCTACCCTAAGACATTAAAAATAAATTTGCCTATTGTTGAAATAGAGTATATACTATAAAAGGCTCAGAAGAGACATTGATTAATATTGGAATAATATCCCTGTATTATTAAAAGTACAGGGGTTTTTTATGTATAAAATTAAAGAAAAGAGGAAAAGATGGAAGTAACAAACAAGCCAGGTTTTAAAGAACTTGGATTATCAAATGAAGTAAACAGAGCAATTGAGGATATGGGGTTCGAAGAGCCCTCAGCAATACAAGCAGAAATCATACCAGTTTTATTAAGCGGAGCAGATGCAATCGGCCAGGCTCAGACTGGAACAGGAAAGACACTTGCATTTGGAGCACCGATGCTGTCAATAATCGGCAAACCAAAGGGACATGTATCAGGTATAGTTCTTTGTCCTACAAGAGAACTTGCAGTACAGGTGTCTGACGAGCTATCAAGACTAGCTAAATACACCAAGCTTAAGATGCTGCCGGTATTCGGTGGAGCACCTATTGACAGACAGATCAGAGCATTAAGAGATGGAGTGGACATTATAGTCGGAACTCCAGGCAGAGTAATTGACTTAATCGACAGAAAAGTTATTAAGCTTGATAAAATCAACTTCTTTGTATTAGACGAAGCAGATGAGATGCTTAATATGGGATTCATTGAGGATATTGAAACAATACTTGAAACCTCAAATGATGAAAGACAGACAATGCTGTTCTCAGCAACTATGCCTAAAAGAATAAAGATTTTGTCAAAGGACTATTTAAAGGATGATGCAAAGCACATCATTATTGAAAAGAGTACAATGACAGTTGCAACAACAGAACAGTACTACTTTGAAGTCAAGCACAGAGACAGATTTGAATCACTTTGCAGAATCCTGGATTCACTTGAATATACAAACGTTATAATATTCTGCAACACCAAAAGAAACGTTGATGATCTGACAGAACATTTAAAGAACAGGGGCTATAAGGCTGAAGCCATGCATGGAGACATCAAGCAGGTATTAAGACTGAAGACTCTGGGAAGATTCAGAGATGGATCCCTTGATTTTCTGGTTGCAACTGACGTTGCAGCAAGAGGAATAGATGTTGAGAATATATCCCACGTAGTCAACTATGACCTACCACAGGATATTGAGTCCTATGTACATAGAATAGGCAGAACCGGAAGAGCAGGCAGAGATGGTATTGCACTTACTTTGGTAACTCCAAGGGAATACATGGACTTAAAGCAGATTGAGAAGTTCACAAACTCAGTAATCAAGAGAAGTGAAATCCCAACACTTGATGAGATACTGGAAAATAAGCTGTCAGGAATCATGAAAAAAGTAGATGCAGAATTAGAATCAGGGGACTATAAAAAGCTAGTACCACAGGTATTAAACCTGGATGATTCATATAACCTAGCTGAAGTTGCTGCTGCATTATTAAGCATTTACTACAAGGATGAAATGACCTTTGACTATAAAGAAAACAGAATAGGCGGAAATGTAGAATTCCAGAGACTGTTCATGACAGTGGGTAAGATGGATAAACTTACACCGGTTAAACTATTAAACTTCTTTACAGAGCAGGCAAAGACACATGGTGATGACATCGGCAATATAGATATGGCAGAGAAGTTCACCTTTGTAGACGTGAATAAAGCAAAGGTTCAGGATATATTAGACAACTGTAACGGACAGAAGTTCTGCGGAAGAAAGCTGGCTATTGAAATATCAGACGGATCAAAGGGTAACAGAAAAAAGAAGACCACAGAATCTGCTGGTAAGTCCATGGGTGGAGCAAGAGCAAGGGGCAGAAAGCCAAGATCCAATTCACCGGTACCACCAAGATACTAATCTGGAATAAGGGAATAACCTAATATAATGTATTTGGATTAAGTTCAAATATGAAACTAATAATCAACTGTTTTAGGATGGTTGGTTATTATTTTTTTGAAAATTTCATAAAATTTATAAAAATGTTTATAATCGAAACGAAAACTGTATTTGTTAAATCGAATTCATTGGGAGATTGTTTTAAAATTAAGCTAATAAAAAACAGGGGGTTCAGATATGGCAGTAATCAAGTATACAGAAAAAGACAATGTAGTAACTTGTCTTGACACAGTTGCCAAGGGACAGGAAATAGTCTTTGACGGGGGCAGTGTAGAAGCAGTTGAAGACATTAAGAAGTTTCATAAAATGGCTGTGGCACCGATAGCTAAATATGGTGAAGTCATTAAGTACGGTGAAGTCATAGGTCATGCTTTAAGCGACATAAAACCCGGAGAATGGGTACATGTCCATAACATTGAAAGCATGAGGGGAAGAGGAGACAAATCAGGGGGTACAAAATAATGATGCTTAAAGGTTATAAAAGACCAGATGGAAAGTATGGAGTAAGAAATCACTTATTGGTAATACCCACATCTGTATGTGCAAGTGAAGTTGCTAAAAGAGTAGCAGACAAAGTAGAAGGAGCAGTAGCGATCCCGCATCAGCACGGATGCTGCCAGATGGGAGAGGACTTTAAACAGACAGTCAGAACCTTGGAAGGCTTTGGTAAGAATCCTAATGTCGGAGACTCTTTAGTCATAGGACTGGGCTGTGAAGGAATCCAGGCGAAAATTGTAAGAGATGAAATTGCAAAGTCTGGTAAGCCAGTAGAGATGCTGATTATCCAGGAAGAAGGCGGAACTACAGGTGCAGTGGCAGAGGGTATTAAGCTTGCAAATGGCATCTGGGAGAAAATAAAAGATCTACCAACTGAAGAATTTCCAATGAGTGAGATCATTATTGGCTTGGAGTGTGGTGGATCGGATCCAACCTCAGGATTAGCTTCTAACCCAACAATCGGATATGCATCAGACTATGTAGTCAATGAAGGTGGTAGCTCAATCCTGTCAGAAACAACTGAAGTAATCGGTGCAGAACACATCATGGTAAAAAGATTCCCTGAATCTGAGCAGGAGAAGTTCTTATTCATGGTAAAAAGAATCGAAGATAAGGCAATTGCAATAGGAGAGGACTTAAGAGGCAGCCAGCCTACACCAGGTAACATTGAAGGTGGATTATCCACTATTGAAGAAAAATCACTTGGTTGTATGTTTAAAGCCGGATATTCAGATTTTAAAGGAACCCTTGAGTATTCTGAAGCAGTTCCATATGACAATAAAGGACTCTACTTCATGGATACACCAGGTGAGGATATTGACTCAATTACAGGAATGCTTGCAGGTGGAGCACAGATAATTCTGTTTACAACAGGCAGAGGTACACCAACAGGATCTGCAATAGCTCCAGTAATTAAAATCACCGGCAACCCTGATACCTATAAGAAGATGACCGAAAACATCGACATCAACGCAGGTAAAATAGTCACCGGTGAAAATACACTTGAAGAAGTAGGTAAAGAATTAGTAGACATGATCTACAGAGTCGGAAACGGAGAACTTACCAAAGCTGAAATCTTGGGTCATGAAGAGTTTGGAATCTACAGGATATCCGACACCTTCTGATTTGACTTACCAGTCTTTAAGATCCTCCATAATGTGGTCCTGGATATTCCAAGTACATTTGCAAGGTCCGTCTGAGAGATCTGACTTTCATTAAGTTTTAAATTTACAATATCATAAATGATATCATCCAAAGACTGATTCAGATCAATTTCTGATTCAGTCTTTAATGTCTTTTTGTCAGTTGAGTATTTACTCTTCTCCAGGACATTTCTTACCGTTTCAAATGGTACAAAGGTAGTCATGGACCTGCTGGTCAAAGACATTAAAACATTTCTAAGTTCAGTATGGTTACCAGGCCAAGGATACTCCATTAATAGATCAAGACCTTCCTTGTCGATACCGGAGGTCTGATGACCAGTATCACGGTTTATCTGGTCTATATATAGACTTACAAGTCTTGGTATCTCATCTTTGTTATCCCTTAAAGGACTTAATTTAATTTCAGCTAAATTTAATTCTTCCTTTAAAACCTTCAGCATATTGGCAGCTTCAGTGTTTTCAGAATTCCAGGTTAATATAACATGGTTGTCCTTTAAGCAAGGTGATTCTTTAAAGTAGGATATAAGCTCCCTGAGTCTTAATGGGCTTAATTCATCCACTGAGTTAAAGTATAAAGTCAAGCCAGAAGAATTAAGTGGTGATTGAAAACCACCCAGGGTATAAACCCAAGCTTTATCATCCATTTCCTTACAATAGAATTTATAGTAGGGAGCATCAGAAAAGCTGCTGTTAACATATAAAGCATTTGCAACAGTGTCCTTACCTGTGCCAGTTTCTCCCGAGATTAAAACAGGGAGCTTGAACATGGATAAACTGGATAGGTTAGTCTTTAACTCCTCCAGGTTTTTCTGATTGAAGATAATATTTATCAGGTTCTTATTAACATCGTCAATGCCAGTTTTTTCTATGCCGGAACCTTGGATATCATAGCTTTTATCATGTCCGTCACAGTAGAAAATCAGTTTACCTGATTCAGATTGTACACCTTCAATGAATTTATTCTTGCCGTTTATCTTTCTTACAGAATGCAGCCTTTTCTTCTTTATTAAGGATGGGATCATTGAAGAAGCAAGCCTTAGTACACTGCTTGTATCCTTCAAGTTGGAGGATTTATAAAGCAATTCAGATTTCTCATTGAAGATAATAACAGAATTATGGCTTAAAGCCATGGCTTCTTCTAAAAGTTCCACCTGGGTTCTTATCTTCTTTCTGGCAGTACCAATACTTACAGCATCATCTATTGCCTTTAATACACTTTCCTTGCCTGAAATCAAAAGGATGCTGTTTATACCAACTTCCTGCGAAACCCTGGAGGAAACACTGTCAGTAATGATTAAACTGTAGTTCTTATTTTTAACCTCAGCCATTACGCTATAAACTTCATCCAGATTTGTGACAGTGAAAATGTCAAAAGGTACATCTAAAAGCTTAGTCAGTCTTTCAGCAGTCTCTGTAAGTGAAGGATATCCTATGAAAGCATTCATTCCATTATAGGGTTTAGCAAGATTCATGGCACTTAAAATATCCATATAGCTGAAGTTTAAATTAACAACAGGAATTTTTGAAACCTTAGCCAAAAGCTCTGCAGTACCACCTCGAGAAATCAGCACATCATAATCGTTTTGATCAATTTCTGAGAATAAGGCTACACCTTCCTCCAGATCTCCAACAATAGATGTGACAATACAATCTTCCCTGGCACCTGCAATTTCCTCTATTATGTTTTTTAAGCCCTCATAGGGAGCAACTGAAATAATTCTGATTTTTTCCATAGTATTCTCTCTGATAATAATATTTTCTCTGTTCATATTTTTTATTGATTATATTTTTTACATCTGCCTTAATATATTATGTCTATTTATTATGATTTTTTAAGCACTAAAAGCACTGATAATGCACTTTTACGCTCATTTTTTATTATAATCTACAAACCCTGTATTTTAAATAGGGTAAGAATAAAACAATGGAAATCGGACTAATATTTTTATAATAAATAGGGGACTAATTTTCTAATTGGAACGATAAAACTGCGGGATATGAAAGTTACCCGCAGTTTTATCGTTTTTTATATTCATAAGGGTAAATAAAGTATTTTTTAAGTTGTAAATATAGTAATTCTACTTTGTAAATTTAGCGAAGGTGTTGCCGAGCTTTAAAGCCCAGAGCATACTTTCTTCCCTTGCGATTCCTTTACCTGCAATATCAAAGGCAGTGCCATGATCCACAGAGGTTCTGATTATTGGTAAGCCAAGTGTTATATTGACACCTGAGTCAAAGGCAAGTAACTTCATTGGAATGTGTCCCTGGTCATGGTACATTGCAACAACCATGTCATACTTCTTCTGTGAGGCCTTTAAGAAAACTGTATCAGGAGCAACAGGTCCATCTATGTTTATACCTTCAGACTTAGCTTGAAGTACTGCAGGAGTAATCTCATCCATATCTTCTCTGCCGAAGAGTCCATTTTCACCTGAATGGGGGTTTAATCCGGCAACAGCCATTTTAGGAGACTCAACACCGAGGTTTTTTAAAGCCTCATGGCCTAGATGAATAACATCCAAAACCCTGTCTTTTTTAACCCTGTCACAGGCTTCTCTTAAAGAGCAGTGAGTTGATACATGGACAACTGACATTATCTCACTCCATAGCATCATGGTATATTTCTTTGTATTGGTCAATGTTGCAAATATCTCAGTATGTCCATCAAAATTATGACCACCAAGATGGAGAGCTTCTTTGTTTAAAGGAGCTGTTACGACAGGTCCGGCTTCTTTGGCCATCGAAATACCAATGGCTTTTTCAAGGTACTTATATGCTGCATCACCTGCAACAGGTGATACCTCACCAATCTTTATGACAGAAGTATCTAACTTTACAGCATCAATAATATTGACATGATCCTCTTTAAACTCTGATACCTTCTCTATGACATTGAAAGGGGAAGGGGTGTTTAATAACTTCTTGTAGTATTCTAATATACCTGCACTACCTACAATAATTGTATTGTTTAAAAGCTCTTTGTTTGATTCAACAGCCTTTAATGATATTTCAGGACCTACACCAGCAGGATCTCCCATTGTTATTAAAGTTTTTTTCATACTACACCGGCTCCTTTAATTTTGTCAGGCTCTTGAATATTGTATCTGGTTCTCCGAAGGCTCCGGCCTTAGTTACTATTGGAAGACCAGCACTAACTCCACCCTGTAATTCTGACAGTACAACACCTGTTGAAAGCTCTCTTAATATTCTGCTGCCCGAAGAACCAAGGTGGTTGATTACAGATATTGCAGTGTCTCCTCCAGTCAAGAATAAGCCTGATACCGATACTTTAGATAAGATATACTTGGTTAAAATACCAAGGGCTTCCTGTACCTTCTTACTCGCTTCTTTGCCTGTTAAACCAAGCTTTTCAGCAGCAGCAATTGTATCGTTGTAATCTGACCTTTGTTTTGATGAGGTTAATATAGCATTATTACCCTTAGTCAGGTGGCCAACTACTTCATCTACATATTTTTCAAGACCGTTTTTACTTAATAGCACTTCTGCAGGTACAAGAACTATTGGAACACCTTCGTAAGCAGCGTATGCCATCTGCTTTTCAGCAACTTCGCTTATGGAACCTACTACTGCAAGACTGGGAATCTGAGGGACTATTGAGTCAAATAAAGCATCTGCAAGACCAGCAGAACCAACCCAAAGTATTTTTTTACCTGGTAAGTTGCAGTTTTTTGCAATTATCTCCAAGTCAGAGGTTTCTTCAGCGTCGAAGGTATGAGAAATGGACTGAGATAAATCAATGCTGCCACTTCTTACTTCACTTATATCATGATGGGTGACATCACCTGCCACATCCCTTAAAATCTCTGAGAGCTTGTCTTCTTTAACTGGATTATATGGATCTTTAGCCATTTCAGTTTCAAGTATCCTTACTCCCTTTAAATAATGGATGTCATCTGCAGTTGTTCTGCCGATTTTAGGGAAGGCCGGAGCGAAGATTATCTTGTCAGCACCGTATAATTCTTGTACAGCTTTGACCTCTTCTTTTATATTACCCCTGACAGTGGAGTCAACTTTTTTAAATACTATGTCGAAGGTCCCTTTTTCGAAAACCGTTTTTGTCAAATTCAATACTTTATTATAAGAGTCAGCCTTTGGGATGTTTCTTGATTCAGTATCCAGTACCATTGAACCCGTAACTGTGTTTAAACTCTCAGGAAACAAAACTACTTCTGTTTCTATTTTTCTTTTTTTCATTTGTACACCGGTGTCATTGGACCCGGTGAAATCATCAGCAATTATTAGATATTTGTTCATATGAACGCACTCCCGGTAATTATAGTAATAGGGGCACAATAAAATAGTGCCCCTTAACTACTTATTTGTTTACTTTACTATTACTGCAACTCCATCTGGTATTACAGTAACTGTTGCATCTTTACCTGCAATCTCATAAGCCTTAGCCATTGCATCATTTAAATCTTTGGCTGGTATCATATGTAGATCTCTTACAGTTTGATCATCAACTTCTGAGATAAATATGACTCTTGCTCTTAATAAGACTCTTGCAAAGATCTGTGACTGCCACTGGTCAGCAATAGTTTCATCCTTTGGAGTATTTAAGAACTCTGCCATCATTGCATTTTCATCAGGCTGTTCTTTAAAGGACTTTAAGAAACCATCTCCACCAACTCCATCACTGGATTCAGAGGATACAATGATTACTCCGCCTTCTTTGACACAGGCTTCTGCTGCAGTCATTGATTTAACTGCCTGGTAAATGTTCTGGTCTAAAGGATAACCGCCGTTACTTGTAAGAACAATGTCAGCTTCCTTTCTTTCAACTCCTGCATAGTCCTTCAACCATTCAGTACCTGACTCATGAGCTTCCTCAAGATCTCCGGCTACGCAATGGATAACTTCCTTTGCAGCGTTAATTACAACATTACAAATGAATATGAGCTTTAATTTTCTTGCAGCAAATACCATGTCTCTGTGGATAGGGTTATCTTTTAAAACGCCAGTCCTTGAGTATGGGCTGTCAATGAATTCAGCATTATGATTGTACATAACAGTCTTTCTTGCACAGCATCCAGGGAACACGCTCTTTCTACCACCTGAATAACCGGCAAAGAAGTGCGGTTCAATGAATCCTTCTGATACAAGAAGGTCAGCTTCTGCAGCAATCTTATTTACAACTATCTCTCCGCCTGAAGGTAGGGTACCTACATTAACAAGCATTGATTCATCTTCACTGTCATGGACATAAATCTTTTCTTTATTAAAGATTTCTTCCCCAAATTTGTTTTTGAGTTCATCCTTGGTAGTTCCTCTGTGACATCCAGTGCCTATTAACAGGGTTATGTCAGCATCAGGATTACCTTTTCTGATTCTCTCCAACATCTGAGGGATAATAATCTTACTAGGAACAGGTCTTGTATGGTCTGAGCAAAGTACAACAACCTTATTCTTGCCAACAGCCAATTCCTCAAGCTTCTTAGTTCCGATCGGATTATCCAAAGCTTCTTTTACAAGATCCCATTGTGACAGGGGAGCAGTGTATTCTTCAAGCTTTGAAACTAATATACCTTGAATCTTTGAATCTTCTATTTCAGCTTCCTGAAATTTCTTACCATAGGGTAATTTTACTATTGCCATTTAGATCTCCTTTTTCGTAAAGTTTAAAACTAAATTAATACTTTATATCGGACAAAAATTCATTTTTGTCCGATATAAATATTTCAATATACTTCCTTTTTAAGCAGCTAACTTTATTTTAAGCAGCCAACAGTTATTAAGCAGCTAACTTTTCTTTAAGCTGCAGTCTGCAGTTTAGCCTGTTCTTTCTTTGAGAAGTAGTGAGTAAGCAATGGACACAGTATAGCAGTTACTATAATTGCTCCTGTGATCTGTCCTGTAGCTGAAGTTGATATTGCTTCAGTAGTTGCGCCGATGGAAAGAAGGAATGCAGGTGTACCAACAGCATTACCTGCAGTAGTACCAATTGCCCAACCAACACCAGGGTTCTTAGCCTTAAGAGCTTTCATTACCAAGTATCCGCCAAATCCAGTTGTTAAAGTACAAACTACTCCAAGAAGGATTCCTGGGATACCAGCTTTAACAAGGTTACCGAAGTTAAGTCCGGCACCTAGAGGGAATGCGAAGAAAGGTATAAGAAGGTATGTGCCTGGCTCTAAGAACTTAGCTAAATCATCATCTAAGTTACCAAGAACGAATCCAACTAGTATTGGAAGTATAGTTGCTATAAGAGCTTTGAAAGGTATGTTTGCTATACCTGAAGCACCAAGAGCTACCATTGTAAGGAAAGGACCATCATTGATTGACAGTATTGAAACTGCACCAACGTCTGTTGAATCACCATACTCTGATGCCAAAGCTGAATAAAGTCCACCGTTTGAGTTAGTGATTGCTGCGATTATAGCTAGTGGAGTGATTGTCAAGAATCCAGCCTGTCCAAATGCAGCGTTTACTGCAATACCAAGGGCTGCACCGATGATAAACTTGATTAAAGTCAAGCCTGCACCCTTTGCAAGGGCTGAACCAGCCTGTTTTACTTTAATCTGTGCTCCGTTACAGAACAGGAATACACCTAAAATAGCATTTGCGCCGGTCTTCCACATTGCAGTGGAGAATCCGCCAAGATCTGCCAGTTGAGTAGGGAATAGGGTGTTAACAAGTGCGCCTAGTAGCAGAGGAATGATCATCATACCGCCTGGTACTTTTCTTACAGTTTTTAAAATGTTCATCATTTTACCTTCTTTCATTTTTATATTATTTTTAATTGAAAGCCTATGAATAGTGGGATAAAGTTCTTATTTCTTCTTAATTTATCTTTAGTAATAATAGAAAATTGCTGTAATTTTATTTCTTCATTGTCAATTTAAGAAGTCTTGCAACATTTTCTGAGGTTCTCTCTATATTCTCCTTACCCTTTTCAAGTGCTTCAGGAAGTGATGTTGCACCTTGAGTAATAGGGAATATGGCATCAAAGCCATGTTCGAATAAAATATAACTGTCTTCCTTAACATTTCCTGCCATTGCAATTACAGGGATATCATACTTCTTTGCAGATTTAGCAACACCATAAGGTGCCTTACCAAATCTAGTCTGAGCGTCAATACCACCTTCACCTGTAATAACCAAGTCTGCATTTTTTAGTTTTTCTTCCAGATCTGTATAGGTTATGACCATTTCAATTCCGCGTTTTAATTCTGCATTTAAAAATGCCATGAGACCAGCACCAAGACCACCGGCTGCACCGGCACCAGGGTAGTTCTCAACATCCTTGCCAAGGGTTTCTTTTATAATGGCTGCATAGTTTTTAAGATTTGAATCAAGTTCTTTGACCATATCAGGAGTTGCACCCTTTTGTGGTCCGAATATTGCTGAAGCTCCAGTATCACCTGTCAGAGGATTAGTTACATCGCAGGCAACTACTACTTCAGTACTTTCAAGCCTTTCATCCAAACCAGAAATGTCTATTGACTTAAGATCCTTTAAAGAACCGCCACCAAAGCCGATTTCTTTACCCTCTGAATCTTTAAGTGATCCACCTAAAGCCTGGAACATACCAGCACCGCCGTCATTGGTGGCGGACCCGCCTATACCAATCAAGAGTCTTTTAACACCCTTATCCAAAGCAGCTTTAATAAGTTCGCCAGTTCCATAGGTCGTAGTGATCATTGGATTTCTCTTGTCCCTTGGTACAAGCTCAAGTCCTGATGCAGTAGCCATTTCCAGCACTCCAGTCACTTTATCTCCAAGAATTCCATAAGAAGCAAATCTTCTGTTTCCTAATGGATCTGTGACCTCTGCTTTAAAAAGCTCACCACCAGTTGCATCCACAAGGGATTGAACAGTACCTTCTCCACCATCAGCCATAGGGACATGAATAAATTCGGCATCAGGGAAAATTTTGATAAAACCTTTTTCCATGGCGATGCAGGCTTCCCTTGCAGTCATGCATTCTTTAAAAGAATCGGGAGCCAGAACGATTTTCACTAATAATCACCTCACATTCTATTAATATGTCATTGAAAAGCGTTTAACCTATACTGAAATAGTAGCAATCTCAATATCTGACGTCAATTTTAA
>JASDTM010000047.1:0-6632 GCA_041891535.1 Clostridiaceae bacterium | reverse complement strand
ACTGTACATCGGTAATATTCAGCATACATATGAGTACAATTGGAAATATTATTCAATCTCAAAAACTCGATATTAATCAACCTCACCAACTAAAAATTTAAATTCCACCTCGAAAAACCAATGAATACATTCAATTTTGCACAATCATAAAAATGCATACACATAAATACAAGCATATAAGCATAACCATAGTAACCAAATAACCACATACAGATCCTGCCATTTCAAGATACACCTAAGTTAAATCAAACATTAAAGTACTGGAATTATTAGAATAGGTTGAAGTATCGAAGTCTAGAGGTATTAGATGAAATTATGGCAATTTTGAGCCAGGGTATCTTGAGTAGCTTAAAATAAAAACTCAAAGATTTAGTAGGGTATAATGGTATTAACTTTGAGAAGAGCAAATATTCTAAAATCCCTTAAATTTATTAGATATGGGAGAGATAAGCATGGCCAAAAATCAGAATGAGATAAAAACAGAAGACAACAAAAATAAGGATAAAGAAATAGAATTTCCAATTGAAGTTAAAGCCTATTTGAATGCAATCCATGATGAGGAGAAGAAAGAGGATGTACTATTCTTTTTAAACTATATGAGATTAAACCATCCAGAAATTATTCCTGTTATATCCTACGGAATTCCCATGTATAAGCTAGAAGGCAAACAAAGGTATGTTGCTTTTTCTAATGCATCCAACCACTATACCTTCCATTCAACAGACTTTGATATTATTGATGAATTAAGAAGCAAGATAAAAGGCTCAGGCAAGGGGAAGGGCAGTGTCCAACTAAAGTATGGAATGGATGAGTACAGAGACCTCATTATTGAGGCAATTGAGACAATAGTAAAAAGAAAAATATAGTAAATAAGGAGGATTCATTTTGAAGCTTAAAACAATAATTGCAGATCCAGCAGGTAATATAACTGCCTATGTCTTGAATCCAGTTGATAAAAGCAAGCATGTGGATATAGCCCAAAGACTAATGAATTTAAAAGAATACAAAATAGAGCAGGTTGCCTTTGAAAAAGAACCATATGATTCTGAAGGATATATTGAAATGATGGCAGGGGAATTCTGTGGAAATGCAACCAGAAGCTATGGTTTATACCTTATGAAAACTGGAAGTACAAAGGATTCAAAGAAAGCTTTTGTTCGTATCAGTGGTTCAGATAAAGTTCTGACGGTGGAAACTGATGAAACTTTTACTGAAGCTTCAGTTGAAATGCCACCAATATTGAACATAAGCAATATCGACACAAAAACCATGGGTGTTCTCCCAATAGTAAAAATGGAGGGCATCAGCCATGTCATTGTACTTGTTGATAATATTGATGAAATTAACAGTGAATCCAAATCAACCCCTAATACAGATGAATCTCCAAACCAACCTGAACTTCTTTTAGAAGAATTAAAAGGAATTGTGGATGATGAAGCCTTTGGAATAATTTACTATGAACCATCAAAACACATGATGAAACCATTGATATGGGTAGGGGGAACAGGCACTGCAATCTGGGAGTCATCCTGTGGCAGTGGAACAGTGGCTTTAGCAGGGTACTTAAATAAAGACAATGGTAATGATTTTGATCTAGCCTTTAATGAGCCTGGTGGTATTCTCCAGGTTAAAAGGGAAAATGGAATTTTAAAACTTGGCGGACCAGTTACTATCTCTGAAATGTTGGAAATAGAGATATAAATGGTTTTAGAGATAAAGATGAATTAAAGTATAAATAAAACTATCTTTATAAATCGAAATATTGAATGACGAAGTCCCAATGCTTTTCTAATCAGCATTGGGACTGTTACATGGTGAAATATTAAGTCTCGTATTGGGAATGTCCCAAGGGAAACTTTTTAGAATTTAATAATTAATTTCTAAAAAGTTTGATTACCACATGGATATATATCCGTCAGTTCTGCCTTCGCAGGCTCCGCAGAATGTACCATTTTCACCTTTTAAAATTATTTCACCCCGACCGAATAAACCGGTGTCCTTAGTTGTCTCTATATCATGTCCAAGGGCTTTTAGCACTTCTATTTGAGTTTTATCCATGGTTTCTTCAACATATACTTTTTTACCGCCAGTCCAGATCCACCTGGGCTTATCTAATGCTTCCTGCGGGTTACATCCATTTAGTATCAATGAGGATAGAACTTGCACGTGAGCCTGAGGTTGCATAAAGCCTCCCATGATTCCAAATGGTCCGTAAGGTTTTCCTTTTTTAAACAGGAATCCAGGAATAATAGTGTGATAGGACCTTTTACCACCAGCTAATTTGTTTATATGGTTCTCATCAAAAGAGAAGTTAGCTCCTCTGTTGTTTAATGCTACCCCAATACTTGGGATAACAACTCCTGAACCAAATCCCATATAGTTGGATTGGATGTAGGAGACCATGTTACCTTCTGAATCAGCAGTACATAGATAAACTGTGCCACCTTTAATAGGGTCCATTGCTTCCGGCATAATTGCCTCATTGTTTATAACATCTGCTCTTCTTTTGGCAAACTCCATTGAAAGTAATGAATCCACCTCAGTATCCATAATTGCAGGGTCTGTGACATGCTTTGCAGCATCGGTCATTGCAAGCTTTACTGCCTCTATCATTTTGTGAGTGTTTATAGGATTAAGCTCACCGTCAAAATTCATTGCCTTTAAAGTGTTTAAAGCCATAAGAACTGATATGCCGTGCCCATTTGGAGGCATCTCGTATACTTCATGTCCATGGAATTCTGTTTTTATAGGTTCTACCCATTCCGGAGCATAATCATATAAATCAGATTTTTCCATATATCCGCCTCTTTTCAGGATATAACTTGAAATTTTTCCGGCTATTTCGCCTCTGTAAAAGCCTCGACCAGAGGTTGAAGCAATATCTTTCAAGGTATTGGCATGGTAAGGTAATATTACCAAATCTCCGGCTTTAGGACATTCTCCATCAAAAGTAAATGTACTAAACCAGGAAGAAACTTCAGGAACTGTTTCTTTTAACTTAGTGTATCTATTAAAAGTTGCCTTCCAATTCTTGGCTACTTCACTTTGAAGAATATATCCGTCTTTTGCTAAATTAATTGCAGGTAGGGCTACTTCAGTCAGAGGTAGTTTACCTAGTTTTCTACTTAGTTCTGCCCACATGCCTGGTGTTCCAGGTACATTGATTGGAATGACCCCATGTTCTGGCATTGATTCAAATCCACGTTCCTTTAGTTTCTCCAGGCTTATACTCATAGGAGAAGGACCAGATCCATTTAAACCATGAAGTTTTCCTTTATGCCAGACTATTGCAAAAGCATCACTACCTATACCATTTGATGTCGGCTCTACAACAGTCAAAGCCATTGCAGCTGCAATGGCAGCATCAATTGCATTTCCACCTTTTTTTAGGACTTCCAATCCAGCCTGTGCTGCATATGGATTACTTGTGGCAACCATGCCCTTTTCGCCTAATACAACATTCCTTCTAGAAGGATAGGTGTATTTATTGACGTCAAAGCTGAAATTCAATTTCATCACTCCATTTCATAGTATTAGTTCTAAAATAGTTTTAAGTTAAAAAAATTGATTTTATAGTTGATTGTTGATTGTGTATATATTTGTATTAGTCTCATTATTAATTTATAGTTCTTTTGCCTATTCTTCTGGGAAAGTATAATAGTCTGAGAATACAGGAATATCGGTTTTCTCAATGGCTGCCTTTAAACAGTCAGCATAGAACTCCCATCCTGCAACAATGGATTTTAAGAATTCCTCATCTCCATCAACTGAGTGTTTGATTTTAAAGATTGATTTTTCTTCGCTTTCAGGATTTTCTTCAGTCAGAACTGTTATGGTCCAGTCAAGCTCATCTCCACCAACATGCAGATCATAGCCTTTAAGAATATCGATCTTTTTAATTTCACTTTGTACTGTCGGCAGACCATCTTCCATGACAAGAGTAATATTTATGACACCAGGTTCTTTATCAAATGTCCAAGGTCCATACCATAACTCAGTTTTCTCAGGGTTTGTAACCCAATCCCATAATTCTAATCTTGAGATATTAAAATTTCTTACTACTTCAATGTCCATAAATCCAAACTCCTTTTATACCTTTTTTAAAATCAATTCATTTGATTTTTAATAACTATTCTCAAACTTATTGAATATTTTACTCATTGATAGAATTATATATGATAAATGGGTATTTGTTAAAGGTTTTCAGAAAATTTACGAATAATTTTTTAAAGGAGATTATCCAAACCTTGAAAAATCTTGGGTTTTATATGGGATATCTCTCTGTAATCAAGACTTAGAATTAGGATGAATACAAGGGAGGGACACAAATGCAGAGAAGAGAAACCCAATACAATGAATCAAAAGTTGACGATGTGGTTTTAAAACATGAAGACAGAATAAGGCAAAGAAAAACAGGATTAAAAGCAAAAACAACTTCTAAAACAACAAAATTTTTGAAAAAGATTCCAATAATTATATTAATTGCAGTCATGACTGTTTTTGCTGTATACAAGGTACGTCCGGATTTGGTTTATCGGGCAATCCCGGCATCATTCTTTAAATTCTTAAATGGAGTAAAAACAGATATTAAAGTTCTTGACCCAGGTAAATTGAATACCAAATCCATGGATATCACAGAGTTCATTAACGGGGACAAAGTTACTTACAACTATGACCTGTTGTTAATTAATAAGGACTATATGTTAGAGAGTACATTTGAACCTAATTTGAAGTCATATGACGACAATATAACTTTATCACCCGGTGTATACGAAAATTTCAAGAATATGACCGAGGAAATATCAAAAAAAGGGTTGGCAAAGTTAAATGTAATATCCACATATAGAACCAGGGGTGAGCAGACAGAAGCATACGCAGAGGATCAGGTAACAACTGCACCGCCAGGAGCTAGTGAACATGAAGCAGGACTTGCCATAGATGTTTATACCCCAGGTTTTGCCGGCCTTGCATTTATAAAGTCTGAAACTGGTCTATGGGTAAATGAAAACAGCTGGAAACACGGCTTTATTGTCAGATATCAAAAATATAAAGATGACATTACTGGTATACCATTTGAACCTTGGCATTTAAGGTATGTAGGAGCACCACATGCAGAAATAATGTATGATAAGGATCTTGTTTTAGAGGAGTACTTGTCATTCTTAAAAGGCGAACAAGGTAAATTCATATCAACTGGAAATTACCTGGTCACAATGCAGAACGGGAGTAAGATATCAGTACCTGAAAAGTATGATAGTGCAACAATCTCCTATACTGAGAATGGCTATTTCATTGCAACCTTTAAAGTTAAATAGGATTTAAAGGCTCAGAGAAGATTAAAGTTTACATTTTTAAAATTTAATTCTGT
The DNA here is from genome assembly GCA_041891535.1 of Clostridiaceae bacterium. Taxonomy (GTDB): domain Bacteria; phylum Bacillota; class Clostridia; order Clostridiales; family Clostridiaceae; genus JG1575. The sequence goes on along the minus strand of JASDTM010000047.1, from coordinate 1,264 downwards.
TAATGATACAAAGATGGAATTAAGGAGTATTGCAGGTGCAACCAAATATTTACACATACTGTATAATTGGTTTAGAGATAAAAATGTAAATACGGAGGTTGGTATAGATGAAAGCACCTGCAATATTTGTAGGACATGGTTCACCCATGAATGCAATAGAAGTTAATGAGTTTTCAAAAAGTTGGAAAAAAATAGGAGAAAAATACAAACCTGATGCAATTCTTTGTGTCAGCGCACATTGGTATACAAGGGGCACTTATGTAGCAGGTCAGGAAGATCCTAAAATGATATATGACATGTATGGATTCCCTGAAGAGCTGTATAAGGTAAATTATCCTGCAAAGGGAAGTCCTGAAATAGCAGCCAAGGTAAAATCAATACTTGGAGATAAAGTTACAATCGCAACAGATTGGGGTTTTGATCATGGTACCTGGTCAGTTTTGACATGGATGTATCCTAAAGCAGATATCCCTGTTCTCCAGCTTTCAGTCAATGGAACTGAAAAAGGAGGCTATCACTTTGAGTTTGGTAAAAAGCTTGCAGAATTAAGAGACCAGAATATAATGATTCTGGGTTCCGGCAATGTGGTCCATAACTTAAGAAAGGTTAACTGGAATATGGATGGAGGATATACTTGGGCACAGGAATTTGATGACTACATTAAAAATGCCATTGTAAGCAGGGATTTTTCAAAAGCCATAGATCCTGATTCAGCAGGACCAATTAGAAAAGATGCGTTCCCAACACCTGACCACTACTATCCATTACTTTATGTTTTGGGAGCATCCAGTGATGATGAGCCACTTAAAATATACAATGACAAATGCCTCATGGGTTCCATGTCCATGACATCATACTGCTTCGGAGAAGCTTTTAAATAACAATATTAGAATAAGCCTTGAGGTATCAATAATTGATGCACTCAAGGCTTATTTTATTCTGATAATGTATATATTTTTCTCAGTAATTATTTTTTCCTGTGTTTTCTTATTTTCAGGTATTTTAGTGTTTTTATTTTAGGACAGTAAGTTCTTTAGGGTACTGGTTCAAGATTTCGCAACCAGTTGCTGTTACTAAAACAAGGTCTTCTATTCTGACTCCTAGATTACCTGTTAAATAGATACCCGGTTCAATTGAGAATACCATGCCTTCTTCTAAAAGGGAGTCATTTACAGAGGAAACATCACCAGGTTCATGTACATCTATACCTATTGAATGACCAAGTCTGTGGGTGAAGTACTGACCATAGCCCATTGATGATATA
>JASDTM010000046.1:0-4093 GCA_041891535.1 Clostridiaceae bacterium | reverse complement strand
GGGCAGAACTATACCGGATTATGCCCTTTTCATAATGAGAAAACTCCTTCATTCAGCGTATCCCGGCAGAAACAGATATATAAGTGCTTTGGTTGTGGAGAAGGTGGAAATGTATTTACATTTTTAATGAAAACTCAAAAGCTCACCTTTGATGAAGCAGTGAGAGAACTTGCAAAAAGAGCTGGTATTACCATACCTGAGGTTTCTGAAAGTGATGAAAACATAAGGATAAAAAGGGATACCTTAGAAAATATTAACCGTATTGCGGCTAGATTTTTCTATGAAAATCTTAAAATGAACAATTCTGCTGCCGAATACCTGGTTAAAAGAGGGATTGAACCCCAAACCATGGTAAAATTCGGAATCGGATACTCCTTGGATTCTTGGGACAGTCTATATAAGCACCTGATTTCAAAGGGGTTCAGTGATGAAGATATCAAAGAATCCGGTTTAATGAGCGGCTCAGATAAAAATAAGTGCTATGACAGATTCAGAAACAGATTAATGTTCCCTGTTTTTGATTACAGAGGAAGAGTTATTGGATTTGGTGCAAGGGTTTTGGATGATTCCAAGCCAAAGTATTTAAACAGCCCCGATACACTGCTTTTTAAAAAAGGAACCAATCTTTATGGCTTGAACTTATTCTCGAAGAGCAAGAAACAGACAGACGATTCCTTAATCGTAGTCGAAGGCTACATGGATTGTATTGCCCTTCATCAGGCAGGAATCACCAATGCAGTTGCTGCTTTAGGGACAGCATTTACCACTTCACAGGCAAGACTAATGAAAAGATACGTAAAAAAAGTCTATATATGTTTCGATTCTGACGCGGCCGGCCGTATGGCAACCTTAAAGGGAATGGAAGTCCTGATCAATGAAGGATTTGAAGTCAAGTTTTTGATGGTTCCAGATGGCAAGGACCCTGATGAATTCATAAGACTTCATGGAAGTGAAGATTTTAAGAAATTGTTAGACAAAGCTTTAAACCTTACGGATTTTAAGATTTTAAATGCCAAAGAAGGGCTTAACTTAAAGGTTGAGGAAGATAAAATCAAGTTTTTTAAAAGGGTAGTACCTATACTCAAGAACATGAGTGAAATAGAAAAGGACATATATGTCCAAAGACTGGCAGATGAAACCAGCATAAGAAGTGATTCCATAATGGCTATGGTAAAGGGTAAGGAAATTAGAAAACCTTCAATGATTTCAAGAACTCCAATTGAGTTTGTGGAGTCAGGCCAGATAAAAGCCGAAAGATATTTATTGAATCTTCTTTCAAAGGGGAATATGACAGTTGTAAAAGAATTAGATGGTGAGGAATTGGCTACTGCAATCCACAGAAAGATTTACGATCTTTTAGTCGGGTATGAAGGGGATTGGAAGGATATTTCATCACATATTCAATATAATCTGACTGAGGCAGATGAACTGTCCGAATGGGTGATCATCGATTCAATAGACAGCTTACCACCGGACATACCTGAGAATAAGCTCATTGAGGATTATTCTGCAACAGTTAAGTATTTTAATTTAAGAAACAGACAAAAACTATTATTACGGGAAATAAATGAGTTGGAGAGAAAAGGAAGAATGCAAGAATCCTTGGAATTAGCCAAAGAGCTGATAGAACTCCAAAAATTACTGGGAGGCAAGTAAATGGTAGGATCAATAGACAAGAACATCAATCTGGATAAACAGGTTGATCTGGACAGAGATTTCATTAATTCAATTGTGAACAGGTTGCTTGATAAGGCGAAAAAGACCCATTCATTATCAGCTAAGGAAATCAATGATGATTTAGAGGATGTTGAAGTAACCCCTGAACAAATTGAAAGAATCTATGATGGACTCGAAGCCATGGGAGTTGAAGTTGTCCATGACAATGTCGAAGCTGAGCCGGAAGAGGGTGAGCTTGATGTATCAATCCCTGAAGGTGTAGCCATTGACGACCCGGTAAGAATGTATTTAAAAGAAATCGGAAAAGTACCACTTTTAAATTCCGAGCAGGAAGTTGAATTAGCGAAGAGAATTGAAGCAGGGGATGAGGTTGCTAAGCAAAAACTTGCTGAAGCAAACCTTCGACTTGTTGTTTCCATTGCTAAAAGATATGTGGGCAGGGGTATGCAGTTCCTGGATCTTATTCAGGAAGGTAACTTAGGACTTATTAAGGCTGTTGAAAAGTTTGATTTCACCAAGGGCTTTAAATTCTCAACCTACGCCACTTGGTGGATAAGACAGGCGATTACAAGAGCCATTGCTGACCAGGCAAGAACAATACGTATACCAGTACATATGGTTGAAACAATAAACAAGCTTATAAGAATTGAAAGACAGTTGATTCAGGAATTAGGCAGATCACCTCAGCCTGAGGAAATCGCTAAAATGATGGAGATGCCTCCTGATAAGGTAAGAGAAATAATGAAGATTGCCCAGGAACCCGTTTCACTCGAAACTCCTATCGGAGAGGAAGAGGACTCACATCTTGGAGATTTCATAGAGGATGATGCTGCACCGGCACCTGCAGAGGCTGCTGCCTTTACAATGCTAAAGGAACAGCTGATTCATGTTTTAGATACTCTGACCCCAAGGGAAGAGAAGGTATTAAGGTTAAGATTCGGTTTGGATGACGGAAGAGCAAGAACTCTGGAAGAAGTCGGAAAAGAATTTAATGTGACAAGGGAAAGAATAAGACAGATTGAAGCCAAGGCTTTAAGAAAATTAAGACATCCTTCGAGAAGCAAGAAGCTAAAGGACTATTTGGACTAGGCAGGTCAGACATCTTGATTTATTTAAAGTAAAAGAAGAATATTTATTATGCCCGCTTACATGAGCGGGCATAATTATTACAAACTTTTTATTAAATATATATGAACGCTTGAGACTGCTGAATCTGTATATAATATAGATATCAAAAAACATTTTAGATGGGAGGATAAAAATGGTTTTTAAACCCGAAAAAAGCAATATATTCAAAGTACTACTTTTATCGTTAATAATAACAAATCTGATTATTATCCTTCTTTTTGACTTTTTCACATCGGCAAGGACTAGGGCTGGTATTGCCTTTTTCTTTTTTATGGCAAATATTATCGGGATTTATTATTTGGTTATTGTGGGCACTTTAAGGTATGAAATAAATGATGAGAATCTTATTATCTCTAGTGCATTAAAACTCCAGAACAAGAAGATACCGTTAAAAATAATCAAATCATATTTAAAGTCCATCACCCTATTAAACACCACAGGGAATTTCGGTATTAGTTCAAAGAGATTCTGCATTGGTAAAGGCCATGATAATTGCGGGGAGATTGCTGACTTATTCATTACTTCATCTAAAAAAGCAATATTTTTAAATACTGAAGCTGGAAATTTCGGAATATCTCCCGAAAATATTGAGGAGTTCATTACCAGACTAAAAGCAAATGGTGTTCTAGATCAAAATACATGTGACAGAATTGCAGGAATAAAGGACTTCAGCAAGGAGAAGGCTGTTGTTAATTCTCTTTTAAGCTACACCATAATTCTTATAGGAATAATGCTGGCAATACCGATTTTAATGAATCTTTTCGGACTCTTGCCTGCACTTGTAGATGTATCCTTCTTCAGAACCTCAGGAGTCTACATGACTGTGATGAAATACCTGGAAACTGTCATGACAAGGGTTTTAATAACTCTGGGTTTATCACTGTTTTTCTATTTCATTTTGAATTTACTCTCAGAAATACTGGACAGATATTTTTATTATTTAATGTTCATCCCACTTGCTGTAACAAGCTATTACCTCTTTATTGAGGTGTATACTATTATAGGTATTTTTATTTAGGTTAATGAAAATGAAGGATTTTATTAAAGAGGATAGATATGAAACTGACTTTAAGGCTTGAAAAGCTAATAGAACTAACGGATAAATGTGATTCAGTTGCAGATATTGGAACTGATCATGGGTATGTACCGGTGGAATTGATTAAAAGAGGTATTGTTAAAAAAGCATATGCCATTGATATCAACGAAAAACCATTGCTCAAAGCCGTTGAATATGCAAATTTAAACAACGTATCTGAAAAAATAGAATTCCGACTTGGGAATGGGTTAA
>JASDTM010000045.1:0-4123 GCA_041891535.1 Clostridiaceae bacterium | reverse complement strand
ATTATAGTCTATCCACCACTTTGCATCCATATCGACCTTCATGTCGATTTTTGCATTGTTCAAGGTTGCTATTCCGGGGAGCACAACTGAGGATCCGTCAGTCTGCACTGCAGTTTTATGTAAGAACAGATCTATGTCCTTTTTAAATAAACTTATGGGGATTTTTTCATCTGTTTCATGACCCATAAGATCCACTCCGGCAACAGAAACAAACTTAATCTCCGGATGTTCGTCCAGGATTTTAAAAAGTCTTTCCTTTGTATGATCTTCTTTTCCAATATAATAAATCGGTTTACTTTCCATTTTATCCCTCCCCTGATCTGATGATTTATTGTAAATCCTATGAATTGTAACGTCAATTATTGAAGTCACCTTGAAATCATTAACACCAAAAATAATTAATAAATATCCCCAAAGTACTTTGATTTTTGCTAAAATATAATCGCAATTGAAAAGGTTGGTGTAAAAATGGATGAAAATAAAAAGCCCATAGGTTTTTTTGACTCTGGCATGGGTGGCATTGGTGTTTTAAAGGATTCAATTAAAATCCTGCCTAATGAAAACTACATTTTTTTCGGAGATTCAAAAAATGCTCCCTATGGTTCAAAAAGCATAGAAGAAATAGAAAAATTATCTTTTGACATAATCGATTTCCTTTTGGAAAAAGATGTCAAAGCAATAGTTGTTGCCTGTAACACCGCCACCTCAGCTGCAATAGATAAAATAAGAGAAAGACATCCTGAACTTCCCGTTCTTGGAATAGAGCCTGCGCTTAAGCCAGCCGTCAATTCAAAGGATTCTGGTTCAATTGTTGTCATGGCAACTGAAAGAACTCTGACAGAGAAAAAATTTGCAAGATTAATGGACAATGTTGCAAAGGAAAGAGAAATAATCAAGCTGCCTTGCCCTGGTTTAGTGGAGCTAATTGAAGCCGGAAAAGCAGATTCAAAAGAAACTGAAGCTTTTCTCATAGACAGATATAAGGACATAGACCTATCAAGTGTCTCAGCCATAGTTTTAGGCTGTACCCACTATACCTTCATAACTCCGGCATTAAAAAAGATTGCACCCAATATTTCAATCTTCGATGGTTCCCTGGGTATCTCAAGACATTTAAAGGATGTACTAACTGAAAAGGGACTTTTGAATGACTCAGAAGAAACAGGCTATGTGGAGGTTTATAACTCATCACCTGATGAAAAGCTGCTTCAGCTTTCCTTAAACCTTTTGACCAAATAACATTCAATATAAAACAGAAATGAGAGCACGTAGTTGCTCTCATTTCTGTTTTATTATGTGTATTACTGACTTATTATTTTGTATACTCTTACAGCTTCCTGCTCTGTATAAACCTTCTTGTTGACAACTTCTTTCATTGCATCAGAATCAATTCTGATATTTCTGTCCTTGTTCATCACTGTGTCTAAAAGTTTGACTGTTACAGGTTCCACATTAGTCACAGGAATCTTCACACTGTTATTGCCCATGAATATTTCATAGATTAATTCGCTTCCCTCAAGGTATACATTCTGTCTTGAAACCTCAGTGTAGGAGGTAAGCTTATTTCTGTTGAACAGGGAGGATGATCTTATATCATTTGTTCTGAACTCTGTGAAGTTAAAAAACGTAGATATACCGATTGGTATTAACAAGGCTATAATCAAGCCTGCTCTTCTTAATCTTTGTGTATTTGTATTTTTAGGTAGTTTCTTTGAAAGTCTTTCCTCCCTGGTTTTTGAGAAGAAGGTAAAGAAGGTCATAACCAATCCAAGAACTCCTATGCCAATCATGACAACTCCGGCTCTTGGCCCGAACAATCCGGTTGCAGTTCTGAATATCAAGGAATCATCCTTGGTTTTGAATAATGCTTCCTGAATCATAGGCATTAGCCAGAAGGCCAGGGCAAACAAAGCTATGACTACAAGTATTGTAATCAGCCTGTTTTTATTCTTCCTTTGAAGCTTCTCTTTTTCAGTCAATATAACAGGTTCATTCTGCTTTTGTTTGGTTTCGACTGTTGGAGTTGCTTCCCTGTCTAAAATATAGTCATCTTCCTTAGCTTTTGTGTTTTCTTTGTAGTCAGCCTCGTAAATTTCTTCAGGTACGTTTTTAATGGATTCCTTGGCGACTTCCTTGTCCTTTTCCTCGCTGAACAGTACTGACTTACCATTGGAGACTTTATTAAAGAAGCTCTTTAATGCTCCTGGTTTTTCAGGCGTCTTCTCTTCCTTAGGAGCTTCTGTGGCATATCTCGAAAAATCCTCATCTCCCAGAATTACCTTCTTTTTATCGGTGAGGCTGCCATCGCTGCCTGATTCAGTTCTGTCTACATGATTCATTCTTTCTTTTTCATCCATAGGGATTTCTCCTTTTCAAGTTCAGGTCATTATCTAACTCTATAATACTATATCCAGCAATTATAGAAATTGATTTTTCGTGAATGTTTTGCTTTTTTTGTTATTTACCCTGCTATTACCCCTATAATTAGGGCAAGGAGTGATGCGTATGTATTCAGGAAAAAATATCATTTTAAGAAGGGTGATGCCCTCAGATCTTGATGAAATAATGAAATATGTCAATGATTATGATGTTTATTCCTCCTTCACGGATTCGGTGCCCCTTCCTAAAAGCGAAGAAATCCAGCTCCGTTGGATAGAAAACTCAGTCAATAGAAAAATAATCACCTTTGCAATCGAGGAGAAAAATACGGGGGAATTCCTTGGTACCTGTCAGCTAAGAGGCATAGACATGGTAAATGCCAAGGCCATACTTTCAATTATAATCGGAAAATCCGGTGCACAGGGTAAAGGCTATGGAAAGGATTCAGTCAATACACTTTTGGACTTTGCCTTCAATGAGCTAAATCTCCACAAGGTATCCCTATTTGTATATGAGGATAATATTGCTGCCATAAAGCTTTATGAAAAATGCGGCTTTAAATCCGAAGGCAGACTTAAAAATGAAATATACAGGCGTGGCGGCTATTGTGACCAACTGGCTTTCAGCATATTAAGAAGTGAGTTTAAAAAGGAGGAAGCTAAAATATGAGTGATTCATTCAATTTAAGACAAATCTTTGGCAGTGATCTTTCATTTATTTTAAAGCTTCGTAACTCCAAAAGAGTTCTTGATAAAACAGTTATTCCCCACCTGCCCTTCAGTGAGGCGGACTTCAAGGAATTAATAAATGGAACTATTGAAAATCCTGCTTTTGAGTTCATCGCCTTGGATGGAGAAATCCCCATGGGTATGGTGTCTGCCTCGGTTTCTTTCCCTGACAGAAAAGCATGGCTCGATATCATTACTGACTTTAAGGATGAAGAGGAATATGCAATCAAAACCTGCAGAATACTTGAATTAACCAAGGACTACTTTATCGGAAGGGTCTGTTTGTCAAAAATATCCATTAATGTACCAGCTGACAATATGACCTTAAGGGATATTTTGTCTGGTTCTGGTTTTGTTAGTGAAGCAATATACAGGGAGGATCTTATACGCCGTGACGGATATGTTGATGTCATCATGTATTCGTACCTACAAGAGAATAGAAAGGATTGATTAAATGGATAAAAATATAGAAACCTCTGAAATGAGAGTACTTGCAGACGGAAATCTTATACCCTATGTTGGCTTTGGCACCTATAAGCTTTTAGATGATGAATGTATTGATGTAGTCTCCGAAGCAATCAGTGCAGGCTATAGATTTATTGATACGGCAGAATTCTATAACAATGAAGAGAGTGTGGGTAAGGGAATAAAGAAATCCGGCATTCCAAGAGAGGAAATATTTGTAGCCTCAAAGGTCTGGATAGACTCGCAGGAAAAAGAAATTGTAAGAGAAGCCTTTATGAGAAGTCTTGAGAAGTTAGATCTTGATTACCTTGACCTTTATATGATTCATTGGCCAGTCAGAAATAAGACTCTCAAGGCATACAGAATATTGGAGGAGCTTAAGAATGAAGGTCTTATCAAGTCCATAGGCGTCTGTAACATGGATATACCTCATATTAAGGAGCTTTTATATCATACTGATATCAAACCTGTTGTTAATCAGATTGAGGTCAACCCATTCAACAATAATCTTGATATAGTAAAATATTGCAGGGAAAACGACGTCCTTGTAC
>JASDTM010000044.1:0-4166 GCA_041891535.1 Clostridiaceae bacterium | reverse complement strand
TAACTGATTCAAGGGTTCTGGTAGTTGTGGTACCAACGCTTATTATCCTTTTACCTGAAAGTCTGGCACTTTCTATTTTTTTTGCATTTTCTACATCTATTGTGTAAAACTCACTGTGCATGTGGTGTTCTCCTATATTTTTAACCTTTACCGGCCTGAAGGTTCCAAGTCCCACATGAAGTGTAATAAAGGCTATGTCACAGCCATTACTTTTGATTTTTTCCAATATTTCTGGTGTAAAATGCAATCCGGCTGTTGGTGCGGCAGCCGATCCCTCTTCCTTTGAATAAACTGTTTGGTAGCGTTCCTTGTCATCCAATTTCTCATGGATATATGGAGGCAGTGGCATTTCGCCTAATTTATCCAATATTTCTTCAAAAATGCCCTCGTATTTAAACTGAATTACCCTGTTACCGTCATCCTTGACTTCCAATACAATACATTCTAAAAGACCACCACCGAAAATAAATTTTTTTCCGGGAATTGCGGATCTTCCTGGCTTTGCCAGAGTCTCCCAAGTATCCTGGGTCAATCTTTTTAAAAGTAAGAATTCAACCTTTCCTCCGGACATCTTCTTCTCTCCAAAAAGCCTTGCCGGCATAACCCTTGTGTCATTAAGTACAAGCAGGTCATTTTTGCCTAAAAAAGCTGGAAATTCATTGAATATATGTCCATCAATTGTCTTTTTATCCTTATCAATCACCATCATCCTTGAGGAGGATCTATCCTCCAGGGGGTGTTGTGCAATCAGTTCCTCTGGCAGGTTATAATAAAAATCCTTCACCGAATAAGCCGGTTTAATACTTTTATCAATCCCGCTATTAATTTTAATATCTTCCTGAACTTTGTTTTTTATATTATTAACAACTACTTCTTTATCCATATTTCTTCCTGATTGAAATTAATTTATTTAGAACAATAAAGAGACAATCGCTTGTCTCTTTAATCCATAAAACATCATTGAATATTATACTATGGTACTAATCAATTTGTAATCCCTCATTATTTCGGAATCTACTCAGGCTTGGGAATACCTGTATGCTCATAGGCCCTGTCTGAGGCTTTTCTTCCCCTTGGTGTACGCAATATGAATCCTTCTTTTAAAAGATAGGGTTCATAAACATCCATTATTGTATCCTGATCCTCTCCAATGAAATAAGACAGGGTTTCAATACCAACGGGTCCACCTGCGAAATTACTGATTAATGCCTTTAGGATTCTATTATCAACTGCATCCAATCCACTTTCATCTACATCCAGCATTTTCAAGGCAAGCTTTGCTGATTCTAAGTTTATTTCATCATAATCCTTGACCATTGAGTAATCTCTTACACGTCTTAACAGCCTGTTTGCTATTCTTGGGGTTCCCCTGCTTCTTCTTGCAATTTCAAAGGCACCTTCTCCATTTATTGGTGTCTCCATTATTGAGGCGGATCTTGTGACAATTTCCTTAAGCTCATCGTCTGTGTAATATTCCATTTGACATACAACACCAAAACGATCCCTTAATGCATTTGTAAGCATGCCTGCCCTTGTGGTTGCTCCAATTAAGGTAAAGGTATCTAAATCAAGTCGTATGGACTTTGCCTGGCTTCCTTTGCCAATAACTATATCCAATGAATAATCCTCCATTGCTGGATATAGGATTTCCTCCACCACAGGGTTTAGTCTGTGTATTTCATCTATAAACAATACATCATTCTTTTTAAGGGACGCCAAAATTGCAGCTAAATCCCCCGCCCTTTCGATGGCGGGACCAGAAGTCACCTTAAGCTCTCCCCCCATTTCAGTCGCAATAATGTTTGCAAGAGTTGTTTTACCTAAACCGGGTGGTCCATATAAAAGGACATGGTCAAGTGATTCAGACCTCATCTTTGCTGCCTGAATAAAGATTTTCATCCTCTCTTTTACTTTAACCTGTCCAATATATTCTGATAATCTTTTTGGTCTTAATGATAACTCTTGTTCGTTATCTTCAGGTAATACTACCTGACTGACAAATCTTTCTTCCATAAAACTCCTCAGATCAGCTTATCAACTGCTTTAATGCTTCTTTGATAGTCTCTTCCACTGACATGGATTTTGTTATAGTTTTTAAAACAGTCTCTGCTTCTTTTTGTGTGTACCCAAGTGTCATCAAAGCTTCCAAAGCCTCTGACATGTTTGATGTTATCTGTATATCAGTTTCATTCCTTGTAAAGTTTTCCTTTCTGAATATGTCTTTCAGTTCCAGAATAATTCTTGAGGCGGTTTTTTTACCTATTCCAGGTGCTCTTTGAAGAAGGGTCTCTTCTTCAAACACTATGGCTTTTTTTAAGTTCTCAGGACTTGAGATTGATAACAATGATAAAGCTGATTTAGGTCCAACACCATTTACAGTGGTCAATCTTTCAAAGAGTTCAACCTCTTCCCTGTCAGAGAATCCATAAAGACCTAAAAAATCTTCCCTTACAATTTGAATAATGTATAATTTTACCTCTCCATCCGGCACAGGCAGCTTTGACATGGTATATCCAGAAGTAAATATCTTATAGCCAATCCCATTATTATCCAGGATTACTGAATCCTTCGAAATCCCTTTGTATATTCCTTTAATATAATCGTACATACCTGCACCTCCGAAATCTCAATAGTATAATACCACAACTGAATATGTCACTCAAATATATGTTCTCTTTTTGAAAGTAATATTATTTTGGATATTAATCAAATTTGATTAATTATTCATCTGCATCTTTTTTATAGTAAAATGTAATTAGAAATTAGAATTTTATCAGTACGGGGGATGGATTATGAAAAACAAAATGATGGAAAAAATAACCAATGGCGAAAACGTCATAGGTACATTCGTTGAATTGGGAAATATGAATGCCGTTGAAGCACTTACAGGTACTGGTCTTGATTTTATTATTATTGACGGCGAACACGGACAGTCTGATACAGAAACAATTGTGGATTTAATCAGAGCATCTGAATTAACTGATTTGACACCAATAGTAAGAATAGCTGATGTTAGCCACAGGGAAATCCAAAGGGTATTGGATTCCGGAGCCCAGGGATTGATAGTACCATGCTTAAGAAAAATGGAAGAAATAGATTCACTTATTGATTTATCAAAATATTCTCCGGTTGGAGTCAGGGGCTTTGCCCCTACAAGAGGCACAAGATGGGCTGCTGCAGATTGGGCTAAGGGCAGCCTTGAAAATACCATGGAAATTTCCAACAGAGAAGCCTTACTTATTCCACAGTGTGAAACTGTAGAGCTGCTTGAAATAATTGACGAAGTGGCCAAAAAAGACGGAGTTGACGGTATATTCATAGGACCCTATGATCTTTCAATTTCCATGGGAATGCCTGGACAGTTTAATAATCCTGACTTTTTAGCAGCAGTTGATAAAATAATCAAAGCTGTAAAAGCTGCAGGTAAGTTCTTAATGATCTATGCAAACACCCCTTCTGAGGTTAAAACAAATTACGCCAAAGGAATTGAAGGCGTTGCAATTGCAATGGATACAGTGATTTTGAACAATGCATACCGTAAACTTGTGGAAGAAATCAAGTCAAACAATTAACCCAAAAACATACCTATTAAGATGAACAAGTTTCAATACATTACTAAGTCGTAAAAAACCGGAAAGGATACTTTAATTTTGCATCCTTTCCGGTTTTAATTTCACTATTGGTAGCTGCTGCCTGATGAATTGTCAGATTTCTCTTCAGTATAAGGAACATCAATTACCTCATGCTGTTTTTTGAAAAAGTCAGCATCCTTGACACTTAAAGGCCTCTCCTCCAAAGGATTCGCCTGTTCTTCAGTTTCATACCCTGAATATCCCTGTCCGGAGTTTTGGTTTGAACTATCATAAGGATCATAGGAATCATCCCTTGTTCCTCTGTTAAAGCCCCCACGTCCGATTCCTCCTCCAGTGAAAAAATTTCTTAAAAGGTAGAAAATACCGACAAGGACAATTATTGGAAGCATAAACCTCAATAAAGTAAATGCTGCTACTAAAATGATTATAAACAATACTATATAAACTATTTGCATCTCATCACCTGTTAATCAAAATCCTTAAGCTATTATTGGAATGATAGCACCCACAAATTAAAGTACTATTAAATGTTTTTCCATTTAATCTTGTAAGTTTTTTTGACCTCTTCCATGA
>JASDTM010000043.1:0-4180 GCA_041891535.1 Clostridiaceae bacterium | reverse complement strand
GCACAGCAAATGAAACATTTGCCTCGCAAAATTTGATATATTGCCCATGATAATCCTCACTTAAGCTAAAATTAGCATTTTATGTTTTTATAAACGATATTTTTATTTGTAGTTTGAACTATAACTTTTTTACCTTTTGCTGTTTAACATATCCTCACGCATTTCTTCGACTTCCTTTAGTTCAAACCCTGAAAAAATCCTTCTGTCATTCTTATCTAAAAGTCTGAAGTGTTGAGATAAAATATTCTGTTGAATCTTATAACCATTTTTCTCAGATACTGTATCCCACCATATCTTTCCTCCCCATGTCTGTGGATAGTCCACAACAACATCCTTGAAGGCTACGGCTATAATTATTCCCCCCATGTCTCCACCCATGGCATCTCTTAAAAGTGTGCTGTCTGAAAATATACTTGCCAAAGCAACAGAACCGGTCCATCCAAGACTCTTCCGATTTTTTTCAATCTCCACAAGAGTCTTTTTTGATATCCCTAAAATTCCTGACATTTTGTCCTGGGTAAGCCCGAACTCAATTCTGATCAGCTTCAGCTTGCTGTCCATTATTTTTATAAACTCTTCTTTTTCCATATTATCACCGTATTATTAATTATCTTATAGTGTAATTTTACACTTTTAGGATAATTATGGCAATAGATTTTATACCCTTGAATTGTTATATATGTGTAAAAATTCCCATAAAAATACCGACCTCCAATGGTTAGATTTTTAGTCTGACGATTGGAGGTCGGTGCACAGCAGTTATTCTTTTTTAGGATTGTTCTTTTATAATTCAATTTTGTACTGGCATTTATTTCTGTCACCAAGTAAGTACATATCTGTATCAGAAGGCAGCTCCATAATTTTTTGAAGAATTCCTCCTGCATATTCTATGGATTTTTTTGATGCAATATTCTCAGGACTGCAGGTAATTATGACATATCCCATATTATGCATTCTGGCCAATTCAAGCAGCAATCTTGATGCTTTGCCTGCATAGTGATTTCCCCTGTATTCAGGCTTTACCGAATATCCAATGTTGCCGCCGTAATATGTATTTCTGTTATGTTCTATCCTAAGATCGCATGAACCAACATTCTCATCCTTCGAATTGCATATATTGAAATGATAAGCAGGCACATATCCCTTTTCAGGATTTCCACTACTTGTATTAACCAGTTTTAGGTATATCTCTCCATCCCTTAAGAAATCAGTGTTGAAAAACATTTATGTCATCCTCCAAACCTTGTTCAAATTTTCTTGCTATTATGATAAGCATCAGTTTTTAGGATCATCCTTTTTATCCAGGTCAAAATCCTCTTTAAACTCCTTGACAGAGTACTTGCCTACGTCCACTGCCCATTTCCCGAGTTTGTTTATCGGATCCTTTTTCCAGTAATAGATTTTTAATATTATGAATATAACCAGAAGAATTAATCCAAATAAAACATTGGCTACAGCAACGGGATTCTCCTCAAACATGGCTGTGGCAAACAGCTGCGCCGTTGCAAGGTATCTTGCTACAGTAGTATTAACAGGTGATGGCAGCTCTATTATTGTGGATTGTCTTGGTTGGTCAAATCTCGAAACAATGTAGTGATAATAGCTGTTTTTGGTTAAAAGCTCAGCTCCTGCACCTCCTGTAATCAAGTATCTGACATTGTCCTTTTCAGTATCTATATAACTATGAATATGGGACAAAAATACTGTATCAACCCCATGGTCCTTCATCATGCTTTCAAATCTGGCAGCCTCAGTAGGATCCTGGAATCCATGATTCATACTCATGGTTTCACTGTAATTACTCAGCTTTTGTTCAATTAAACCCTGATCATTTTTAGACTTGTCGATTAAATCAGGTATTTCATTTTTAGTGACCCCTGTTCTTGGATCAACAGGAGGTACATGGGTTACAACAAATATTTTCTTACCCTTAGCCTTGTTTAGTTGATTCTCAAGCCAGGTATACTGCTCACTTGAAATTGCAGTTTTTTGTGTCCAAGCAGGAGATGAATCCAGGAATATAAAATAATTGTCACCAAAATCAAAGGAAAAATACTCTGGCCCATAAAGCTTGGTATATATCTGTCTGCCGTTACCTCTAATATCATGATTACCGAGAGTAGTAAACATGGGGACTTCAAATTTCCCTACTACCTTGTCAAACAATCTGTACTGATTCGGTTTACCGCTGAATACCAAGTCACCGTTATTGATGACAAATATTGGTCTTAATGCATTTACCTGTTCAATAATCTGTTCAAAGGTGTCGTAACCGTCCCTGTTGTCTCCTAATATGACGAATTTATTCTTATCAGCAGTTTCTTTTGTGATTTCCTTCTGTTTGATTTCCTTAGTTTCACCAGCTTTTAAATCAAATTGGAATCTTAAGGTTGATGGAGCTACTTTTTCCACAGTTTTAGCAACCCCTGTAGATCCTAAATTACCCATATAAAATTCAGGACTGATATTTTCCAGCATAACACTGGCTGGACCTGCATTAGTCCCTTTTACTTCAAAGTCGGGTATGGGAGATAGTGCTCTTATCAGTATATTCTCAATACCCTTATCATCCTTTTGGATACCCTTGACATACCCACCCTTTACCTTAACCTCAATATTTTTATAAATCTGGCTTGAAGTGGAATCTGTGTAGTTGTAATTTAATGGAACACTTTTAAATCCTGAATTGATGTTATAGCCATTTACCGTACTGTATATAAATATCACAATACCTATTGTAAGAAATACCAGTGCGCTTCCAAGTAGATAGTTAATAAGTTTTTTCCTCAAATCCCTGCTTCTCCTTTAGATTTATTTTTACATCAAGCAAACATAATGCTCTACATTAATTCATATGTTCAATTTACTTTATATACTTAATTCAGTTAAATAACTGTACCTGTTTAATGTGCAAGCCCTAAAATACAAGTAAATCAGGCTTATATTCCATTGGAAGCTCTTCCTCTTCAAGGAAGTTAAAGCTGTCGTCATTTAAGACAGACATGAAGGCTTCAAAGGGAGGCACTGCAAATTCACTGTTATAGTTACTGGCACCAAACCATTTTCCTTCTTTTGCACTTAGATTCAAGTCTCTTGCAAACTTGGTACGGTTTGAGCAGTCATGGACTGTAATATCCCAATTCTCATCGTCAGCAATCTTCATTAGTTTAAGTGTCAATTCTCTGCTCCATATTGGTGATACATACCCCATTCTGGACATATACATATTTTCTCCAAAATAGTTCTCCAGATTGTTCTCATTTAAATGCAATTCAGCACAGTTTATGAAATCCAGACCAGTTTCTAAAATCATATCCTTCTTCTTCATGAATGCATCGAAAAATTCTGGTGTCATTGGTGTTTCAATTCCTACACTTGGTATATATTTCTTTGCTATCCCGATATTTTTTATAACTCTATCAGAGGTTCCTGAAGCTCCCAGGTTAAACCTCAGCTCATTTAAGCCTGCTTCCCCAAGTGCTTTTAAAGTTTCCTCAGTGGCAAGTGTTCCATTTGTATAAAGGTGCTGGTAAATCCCATGGGCTTTGAATTTTTTAATTACCCCATAGTACTTCTCAATCTCCATGAAAGGCTCTAAATAAACATAGGAAACACCAGAAGGTTTCTTCTGTATGGATAGCAAAAGATCTATGTCCTTTTCATAAAATTTAGTTTCACCTATGCCCCACATATCAGCTCCAACAGGTGGAATGTCGTCTAATTCCCCATAGTTATAACAGAACTTGCAATTTAAATTACACTTGTTTGTTTTTCTGATGGCATTAAGTCCAGTGCCCAACAGACAGGATTTGCAGCCCCTTGGGAATTTATCATCCCTTCCGACATAGTATGTTCTGTTTTCAAGGGTTTTTAAGCCCTTAATCTCACCCATGAGCTTTTCATTGTTGGCTTCAACTGCAGCCTCTATCTGAGCCAATACAGAGTATATTATTTCTTCATCCTTAACTGTGATTCCTTCATCCTCACCCATGTTTGAGTAATGATCAAACCAGAGCAGAGCATCACTTTTTGATATTTTCACTTTTTATCTCCCAACGGACCAAAACAACGGTCCCATGTATCCTCATTGATATGTAATTATACCATTTTCAATGAATAGAGACCTATTGTCTTCAAAAAAGCCAAAACTGACACTCCATAACTTCAATTGTTTCAAGTG
>JASDTM010000042.1:17752-26937 GCA_041891535.1 Clostridiaceae bacterium | reverse complement strand
CTCATAATCAAGTCCAACAGCTTCCATTGATAGTTTTACCCTATTTTTTATTTCCTCTTCTTCTAGACCCAAATTAGACGGTCCGAAAGCCACATCTTTTTCAATTGTTTCTTCAAATAGTTGGTATTCAGGGTATTGGAAAACAAGACCAACCCTTTTTCTGACTTCGGTTAAATTCACACCTGGAGCTGTAATATCAAGATCTCCAATATATACCTTGCCTGAGGTAGGCATGATAAGACCATTGAAATGCTGGATCAAGGTGGACTTACCTGAGCCTGTATGCCCTATAATCGCAACAAACTTACCCTCAGGTATCTCCATTGAGATATCATCAAGGGCTTTTGTGGCAAAGGGTGTGCCGGGGCTGTATTCATATGTTAAATGCTCTGTTTTAATTGACATAGTCTCTCCACCAGTTCCTCATTTGTCAGTATGTGAGTATCCACATCAAGTCCTGCTTTCTTTAAAAGATAGGCTACCTCTGTGACTTGAGGGACATCCAGTCCGATGCCCTTTACCTTTTCAACATCGGAAAAAACATTGACAGGAGTGTCATCTGAGACGATTTTACCCTCCTCAATGATAACTATTCTATCAGCATGTACTGCTTCCTCCATGTAGTGGGTAATATGCACTACAGTTATACCGAACTCTTTATTAAGCTCCATAACTGTATCCATAACCTCACGTCTGCCTGAAGGATCCAGCATGGCAGTTGGTTCATCAAATATTATGCACTGTGGTCTCATGGCGAGTATTCCAGCAATGGCAACCCTTTGCTTCTGTCCGCCTGATAAAAGATGTGGAGCATGCTTTCTGTATTCATACATGCCTACTTCTTTTAAAGCACTATCCACTCTTTTTCTTATTTCAGCAGGAGGGATACCCAGGTTTTCACAGCCAAAGGCAACATCTTCCTCAACAATTGTAGCTACCATCTGGTTGTCAGGATTCTGGAACACCATTCCAGCCCTTGACCTTACTTCCCAGGTGTTATTAGGATCCGTGGCATCAATTCCATCCACATATATCTTACCTGCAGTTGGCAGAAGCAATGCATTCATATGCTTTGCCAGGGTGGATTTACCTGAGCCGTTATGTCCTAAAATACATATGAACTGCCCCTTTGGTATCTCCAAATTTATATCCTCAAGGGAATATTTAATAACTTCATTCTTTTTTTCTTCTGAAGGGTTTTCTTCGTAGTCTTGATAGTAATGATAAAGATGATTGGTTTCAATCATTTTCTCCATATCAACTACCTCCTCTCATTAAATAGGAATACCTGATCCGGTTACACAAGTCAGGTATCTCAAAGGTGATTATCTGTTTTTATATCAATCATTATTATATTGCAATTGCTAAAGCTTAACAATAACTGTACTGTGGCTATTCCGTGAATTCAGTTCAAAATACAGTACAGATTATCCAAAGTGGTGCTTTCTAGCATAAAATGCATGGAATTAATTCGATATTTATCTGCATTTCCATTGATATTTTACACAAATCCCTTAATTTTTGTTGCTTTTTAGATATGGATCATCCTTTAATTTAATGGATTTTAAAGATTTACTGATTAAACTAAGGATATGGAAGTTGATTTAAAGAGTACTCTGACTGACGAAAAGAGGTTTTAAATATGAGGAATAAAATAAACTATTTCTTTATCATAGCAGTAATAGTTTCCTTGGGGGTAATGCTTTATGGGTATTTCAACAGAGGGGCCTTAATGTATAACCCAAACAGTATGAACTTTTTATATTGGTTGAACTTTGGAGTTGTTCCTTTGTTTTGGACAAGCTTAGGAGCATTGTTGTCTCAGCTAATTGTATTTACAAGACAGGAATCCCCAAAGAAAAATAATTTTACTAAAACCTTGTTCTTTATTGGGTTCTTGTTTATTATTTCAGTTGCAACCATGGTTGCGTTGAATTTTAACCTTAAGGGAACCACTATTCCATTTATGGTGAATACCTTGAGCTTTGTTTTAAAAAACCCAGCTGTATTTTTAGTTGCGGGTTTGTTCATGGGAACAGTTATAGATTAGTCTTCTCTCATTTATTTATATAAGCCAAGACTTATGATAAAAAATGCCCCCGGAAAATTTTCCCGGGGGTAGTTTTTATCTATATCTACTTATATTTATCTGTCTTTGTATCTTAGTAGATTCCCATTGATGCCAATATAATTGCTGGAATTGTAGCGACTATTGGCAGAACAAGTGAAGTAACCATGATATCTATGTAGGAATCCTTATGAGTCATTCCTGTGTTGTTTAGAAGTGTTAATACAGCTCCGTTATGTGGAAGTGTATCAAGACCGCCTGATGACAAGGAAGCGATTCTGTGGAATGCCTGTGGGTCGATACCAGTTGACTTAGCAAGTTCCATATACTTAGCTCCTAGTGCTTCTAGAGCTATACCCATACCACCTGATGCTGATCCAGTAGCTCCTGCAAGGAGGTTAACTGCAACTGACAGGGAGATAAGTGGATTTCCAGGGATTGCTAAAAGCATTTCAGTAAGTAATGCGAATCCAGGAACCGCTCTAACAACTGTTCCGAATCCAACTGCTGCTGAAGTGTTCAATATAGCACCGATGGAACCCTGTGAGCCCTTACCGATGGAATTGATGAAGCCTGATCTCTTGCTCCAGTTAAGTAGCATAACTGCTGCTATACCAACTAAAAGTGCAAGGATGATGTTCTTAGGGTCTGCCTTAGCAAGTCCGATGTAAGGAGGCAGGAAGTTAAGAACAACTATAACAAGGATTAAAGGAAGTATTGCTACAAATGCGTTTGGAAGATGCTTCTCATCAACAACTGCTGCTGCGTGTGCTGCATCTGGCTGAGTAAAGAATTCACCCTGTGATTCAAGCTTTCTCTTTCTCCATTCAAGATAGAATACACCACCGAAGAACAGGATCAAGGTTGCAACAAGACCCATTATAGGCGCTGCAGTTGGGCTTGTTCCGAAGTACTTCATAGGGATTAAGTTCTGGATCTGAGGAGTTCCGGGAACTGCTGTCATAGTGAATGTGAATGCACCAAGAGCAATTGTTCCAGGGATAAGCTTTCTTGAAATATTTGCTGATTCAAATATAGCAAGTGCCAAAGGATATATAGCGAAAACAACAACGAACAGTGAAACACCACCGAAGGTAAGAACTGCACAACCAAGTGTGATGGCTGCTATAGCACTCTTAGGTCCAAGTGATTTTGTAAGTGCAACTGCGATGGACTTAGCTGAACCTGTGTAGTCCATAAGGTTACCGAATATAGCACTCAGCATGAATGCCGGGAACCAGGACTTAACAAATCCTACGAGTCCTGTCATGTAAGGGTTCATGTATGTATCTAAAACATCTAATCCGCCTGTGAGCGCAACTACAACTGCACAAAGAGGAGCTACCCAGACTATTGAATATCCTCTGAATGCAAGGAACATCAACAGTGCAAGACCTAAAAATATACCAACTAAACTTAACATATAATTCTCCTAATTACCCTTTAATAATTTTTAGCCTGCAGTCCAACCGCCGTCTATGGTCATGGTTGAACCGGTGATGGATGACGCTGCATCCGAGCAAAGGAACTTAACAACATCTGCAACCTGTGAAGGTTCAAGAAGTTTCTTTATTGCTGCTTTCTGAAGCATGATCTTTGATACTACTTCTTCTTCTGAAATACCATGGTTTCTAGCCTGGTCAGCAATCTGCTTGTCAACTAGTGGAGTTCTTACATATGCAGGACAGATTGAGTTAACAGTGATACCCTGTGGTCCGCCTTCCAATGCTGCAGTCTTTGTAAGTCCGGCTAAACCGTGCTTAGCTGAAACATATGCTGATTTGAATTCTGAAGCAACAAGTCCGTGGATTGAGTTAAGCATGATAACTCTTCCCCAGCCGCTCTTCTTCATGTAAGGCCAGCAGTACTTAGTTAATAAGAATGGTGCTGTAAGCATAAGATTGATCATGAAATCCCATTTATCTTCAGGGAAATCTTCAACTGAAGCCACATTCTGAATTCCTGCAACGTTGACTAATATATCAACTGTGCCGAATTTCTCGATTGCATAATCAACTGTCTTTTTGCAACCTTCCCTCTTGCTCAAATCAGCTGCAACGTATGCAGAATTCTGCAAACCTGCTGATTTTTCTTTCAATGCTTCCTCGTTAATGTCTACCATAAGGACCTTTGATCCTTCGTTTGAGAACATTTCCGCTACTGCATAACCAATACCGCTCGCTGCACCGGTCACCAATACAACTTTGTCATTTAACATTACTTATGATTCCTCCTGATTAATATATTTCTCACCGGAAATTCTTCACTCCCGGTGCCGTTTAACTGTTTTGCCACAATATGTGGGTAGTAAAAAAATATTATTCTTGGTTATCCATTCCCCCCGGGCCGCAATACCTTCTTACTCAGGCAATCGCGGCTGGGGCATATGGATCGGTATTACAATTATCTTTGTCATGTAATCCATATATGTCGTTTTAACAGGGGGGCTATATTCGATTATTGTACGTTAATTGTTCCTAAGTTCTCAGGGATTATCAGCTTTGCTTCAGTAGCGTTCTGAACTTCCTCTATTGAGAATTCAGGGTTTATTTCCTTTAATACCAAACCATCTGCAGTTACTTCCATAACTCCCATTTCAGTTATTATCAAACCTACTTTGCCCTTTGCAGTTAAAGGAAGTGTGCACTGTTTAAGTATTTTAGGATTTCCCTTTGCTGTATGCTCCATTGCAACTATAACTTTCTTTGCTCCGGATACCAGGTCCATTGCTCCACCCATTCCAGGAACCATTTTTCCAGGAATCATGTAGTTTGCAATATTACCCTTCTCATCCACCTGAAGTGCTCCTAAAACTGTAAGGTCAACATGTCCGCCTCTGATTATTCCAAAGGACATTGAACTGTCGAAGAAAGCTCCTCCATCCAGGATGGTTACACATATACCGCCTGCATTTGTTATGCACTTATCTTCTTCTCCCTCTGCAGGTGCTGGTCCTAATCCTAAGAATCCATTCTCTGACTGGAAGTATACGTGCTTGTCAGCAGGTACATAGTTTGCTACAAGAGTTGGAAGACCGATACCAAGGTTTATGATATCTCCGTCGTTTAATTCCTGTGCGACTCTTTTTGCTATATATGACTGTATTTCAGCTTTATCCATTATTTGTCACCTCCATCGACGATATAATCGACAAACACACCTGGTGCGTGAACGAAATCAGGATTAAGTTGTCCTACTTCAACAATTTCCAATGCTTCAACAATAGTAAGCTTTGCAGCTGATCCCATCATTACATTGAAGTTTCTTGTTGAGCCGTGGAACTGCATGTTGCCATACTTGTCCACTTTATTTGCAAACAGTAATGCAACGTCTGCCTTCATAGGTTTTTCAAGAAGATATTCCTTACCATCCACGGTAACCTTCTCCTTGCCCTTCTCAACTTCTGTTCCAAGTCCTGTTGCTGTTAATACTCCACCTAATCCGAAGCCTGCAGCTCTGATCTGTTCGATGAGTGTTCCCTGAGGAACAAGAACTACTTCAACCTCACCTTCCATCATCTGTCTGCCTGTTTCTTTGTTGGTTCCGATGTGAGTTGCATAAATCTTTTTAAACTGCTTATTCACAACAAGCTTTCCAGGACCTCTGTCCACAAAGCCTGTATCATTGGCAATAAGAGTCAAATCCTTAACTCCCTTTTTAACCAATGCATCGATAATCTTCTCAGGAGTACCTACTGCAAGGAATCCTCCTATCATAACTACGTCACCGTCTTTAACTTTTGATACGGCTTCATCAATTGAAATAAGCTTACTCATTTACGTTCTCCACTATTACTGTTATTCCCTGTCCGCCGCCGATACATAAAGTTGCAAGACCGTTCTTAACGTTTCTCTTCTTCATTTCATTAATCAAAGTAACAAGGATTCTTGCTCCTGATGCTCCAACCGGATGACCAAGTGCTATTGCTCCGCCGTTTACATTGACCTTTGACATGTCAGCTCCAAGTTCAGTAAGTACTGAAATTGCCTGTGCAGCGAATGCTTCATTTGCTTCAACAAGATCTATATCTGCCATTGTCAATCCAGCTTTTTCAAGAGCCTTTTTAGATGCCGGAATTGGACCTGTTCCCATTATCTTAGGATCAACTCCTGCGCTTGCTGAGCTTACAAACTTAACTAATGGTTTAATTCCAAGCTCTTTAGCCTTATCTGCACTCATTAATATAAGTGCTGCAGCTCCGTCATTTATTCCTGAAGAAGAAGCTGCTGTAACAGTTCCATCCTTCTTGAATGCCGGCTTTAACTTAGCAAGAGATTCCATTGTGGTTCCGAATTTAGGATATTCATCAGTATCAACTACTACTGGATCTCCTTTTCTTTGTGGAACTAAAACAGGGACTATTTCATCCTTGAATTTTCCTGCCTTGATTGCAGCTTCAGCCTTATTCTGACTTGAAACTGAAAGCTCATCCTGTGCATTACGGTCTATTCCGTATTGCTCAGCAATGTTTTCTGCTGTAACTCCCATATGAATACGATGGAAGGTATCAGTAAGTGCATCGTCAACCATTGAATCTACAACAGTTCCGTTACCCATTCTCATTCCCCATCTTGCATCCTTTAGAAGGTATGGTGCCTGGGACATATTCTCAGTACCACCAGCTATAACTACATCTGCTTCTCCGCATGCAATCGCTTGCCATGCCAACTGAACAGTCTTCAATCCAGATCCACAGACCTTGTTTACAGTAAAGGAAGGCATTTCGATAGGTAGACCTACGTTTACTGCAACCTGTCTCGCTACATTCTGACCTAAGCCAGCCTGAAGTACGTTTCCGTATATAAGCTCATCCACATCACCTGGTTTGATTCCAGCCTTCTCCATGGCGCCCTTAACGGCAGCTTCACCCAACTGTACAGCTGAAACTGTCTTAAATACACCACCGAAGGAGCCTATTGGAGTTCTGTTTGCAGCAACTATAACAACATCTCTCATATATAAATCCTCCATATTTAGTTATTGATTCCACATTAAAAATACTTTACTTAAGCATCATAGTAAACAAGATATATGTAATCGTATCTATAACTCGGGGTTATTTATGTGCTATACTTTAGACAAAGAAATGGAGGATTATTAAAATGATCGACATAGTCAAAATGAATTATTTTGTAACAATTGTTGAAATGGACTTCAATTTAACCAAATCGTCAAAAAAATTGTTCATTTCACAACCTGCTTTAAGTAAGTTCATTAATACATTTGAAAATGATGAAAATCTTGACCTGTTTGTAAAAAGAGGAAAGAGATTAGTCGGCCTTACACGTGCTGGAGAAAAGCTTTACGAGCATTCCAAAATGATATTATCGTCCTATAATTCCATGATGTCGGATTTAAGAATATATTCTAAGGTTATATCTGGCACAATAAAATTGGGTATCCCACCCCTGATCATGACAGTTCTCTTTACAGAGATCATGGCACAGCTTGTCCTTGAAAATCCCCAGATAAAGTTTGAAATCATTGAAATCGGAGCCTTTGACCTCCGTAAAAAACTCCTTACAAATGAGCTTGATATGGCAATCCTAATAACCCCTACAGGCCTTAATTCAAGCCAATATATCCAGGAGACTCTATTTACAGATGAGCTCACTTTATTCATGAGTAAGGACAATCAATTGGCATCAAAAGAAAACATAGTATGGAAGGATTTAACCCACAGAAATCTCGCCATATTCAATGACACCTTCATGATCCACCACCAAATCATAAATAAGTTCATGGCACAAAGGATAATACCCACAATATCAATGACCTCAGGTCTTTGGGATTACCTTGTCGATGTCACCAGAAACTCTGATTTCATCACGATTATGCCCTCTCCAATAAAGAAGTTCATCAACATGGATAACTATAAAGAAGTTAAAATCAACAACCCAATTCAGTGGGAGGTTGTCATGGTTTATCACGAAAGAGATTATTACAGTCAAATTGAATTGTATGTCAGAAAAATGCTTATGAAGTATTTCAGGGATGGGGAACGTGTTAAACCTTTAACACTATAATGACAATACCTCAAAATATTGCTTCTTGTTTCATAAATTCATAAATGTATAATGGCACTAGAGACAAATTTTAAATACATGGGAGGTCAAAAGTGAGAGAGATTAAAAAAGTAGGAGTCGCTGGTTCCGGAACCATGGGTTCTGGTATTGCAATGATTCTTGCTCAGAACGGTTATGATGTTGTTTTAGGTGATATCGATCCAAAGTTTTTGGAGGTAGGAAAGAGAATCATAGCTCTTAATCAGGAAAACTTGATGAAGGAAGGTCTTTTGACCCAGGATCTTGCAGATGCAACACTGGGAAGAATGAGCTTCAGCGTTGACAAGGCAGACTATAAGGATTGTGATCTTGTCATCGAATGTATTGTAGAAAAACTGGAAATCAAAAAGGTATTCTGGAAAGAGGTTGAAGCAATAGTTTCCCCTGAATGTATCTTAGCTTCAAACACTTCAGGTCTTTCAATCAACGCCATGAGCGAAGATGTAGCACTTAAATCCAGATTCATTGGTATGCATTGGTGGAATCCTCCGCACATAATTCCTTTAATAGAATTAATCAAGGGTTATGAAACATCAGAGGATACAGTGGAAACTCTTCAGGATCTTATCAAGAAAATCGGTAAGGAATCAGTAGTAGTTTTAAAGGACAAGAATGGCTTCATCGGAAACAGACTTCAGTTTGCAGTTTTAAGAGAAGCAATTAAGATAGTTGAAGACGGAATTGCAACCGTAGAAGATGTGGATAAGGCAATGAAGTTTGGTCCTGGATTCAGATATCCATCCATAGGACCTTTCGAGACAGCTGACTTAGGTGGTCTTGATACCTTCTACTATATAACTACCTATCTTAATAAAGAGCTTGCTGATACTACAGATACACAGGAGCTTTTAAAATCCAAAATGGATTCAGGACAGCTAGGTGTTAAATCCGGCAAGGGCTTCTATGATTACTCAGACGGCAAGGACAAAGAAACCATCGCCAAGAGAGACAAGAACTTCTATAAGCAGCTGAGAATGCTTAAAGGCGAAAAATAATCATTAATGTAAACTTAAAGTATAATTTAGGGTCTGGAACATTTGGTAAACCGCCAA
>JASDTM010000042.1:0-17742 GCA_041891535.1 Clostridiaceae bacterium | reverse complement strand
CAGTTTCAGACCCTCCTTCGTAAATAACTAAAGGTATAAGTGCTTATCACCTATACCTTGATTTCATCACTATTCCTCTTCAACCACTGGGGTTTCAGAATTTACACCTTTTTCTCTGATGCTGTTGACTGTCTTCATGCAGGCATCCTTTGTGGTATACATCTCACTTACAGCAAGATCTCTTCCGTTGGATGCAACAAGCTTCCAGAAAAACTGACCATTCTTGGACTTTTTCACCTTAAATTTCAAACACATCACCTCATATACATTATTTCGCGTTAATGATAATTCGATTATAGCAGTAAGAACTCATCTGTTACATACTCTTTGAAAATTCACAAAGAATAATTTGTTTTCCAAGATTCTTAAAGCTTAAAGCCTCATCCATAACCTCTTCAATAACTAGTAAATCTCCACAATTAACCTTAATCACTTCTATGCCGGATTTTTCAGATTCTATTGTAATGTCGAAGTCCACTTCAGAATATACACACACAATACTCCCAGAACCAGGTTTATACTTAATATCCTTATCAAAAATATGCAAATCAGACTTATGCTTATCTGAAACTATAAAGTTAAAGTCTATGCAATCCAAGCTGTTCCATGAATAAGTGGACCAGGACCCATCGAAAATATCAACCTGGTATGGTTCGAGAAAAGCCTCATGGTGCTCATCATGTTTGAGCTTCAAGGTTCCTTTCAGTGGCAGTATAAATCTTTTATATCCAGTAAAATCACTGAATCTCGACTCTGTAGAAGTGAAGGAAGCTGAGGATATTCTGAAATCAAAGGTTCTGTCTTTAAAATCAGCTCCTTCTGGATATATAAAAAACTCAGTTGTTGCACCACCGGACCATTCTGATCTTTTAAAGCTGTCACTCTTAAGTATTCTGGCAATCATTCTATTCTCCAGTCATTTTGCTGCTATTTTAAAACTCCATTTACAACCCAATTTGGATACTCTGCAAAGGATAGGAAAATCTCACTTACAGGTACTCCCGATGCCTCACTTGCTGCTTTTACAAGCTTATCTGCAAACTCTGCTTTTGACTCCATTGGTGATTGCTTGTATAGGAATACCTGAATCATCATACATGGATCTCCTTTGCC
The DNA here is from genome assembly GCA_041891535.1 of Clostridiaceae bacterium. GTDB lineage: Bacteria > Bacillota > Clostridia > Clostridiales > Clostridiaceae > JG1575. Next base: position 16,629 of record JASDTM010000042.1, on the reverse strand, counting down.
CCTGAAATACATATCTGTCTCATCTTCAATTTTGAGCATGAGTCTTTCTTCAACCTTGGTAGGTAATATTACAATGAGTTCCCCAGTCTTCTTGAATAATTTAGCCTTAGCTTCCTTTTCCATTTTGTTATTTGTACTGAAATTAATAAACGGCATATTGTTTCCTCCTAATTCAATGAATCATATTACCCTAATTATATATCATTATCATAGTCCCAATTCATGAATGATTTTTTCTCTCATTTCATCTGTCTTAATAGTATCGAGATTCGCCCCGTTGATATTCAATGCCCATAATTCCTTACCTTTTCTAAGTAACAGTAAATTACTATTCCCAAGAAATAGTGCTCTGTCACTTTTCCATACATCAGGGTTTAGGTCTTCAATCCGGTAATCGGAAGTGAACTTTTTGCTGAAAGCTTTATCTTCATCAATAATTGAATTCTCTAAAATCTTGGATATATTTCCGTTTATAGCTTTGAAGTATTTAGTTTCAATCCTGTATTCAGGATTTTCAGTTGTTACCCAAATACTTCTAGGTACAAAAATACTGGACTTTTCCTCCCAAATATCGTATTTATTTTCTGTTCCCAATGTAAGAATCTTATCTGATGTTGTTACAATTTTATCTCCATCGTGTTTATTGTAAAAAATGCCTGGGTTAACAAAACTATTCATAATTACCAAAATCAGAATTACTGCAAAAGTTAAACTGACGATATAAAAGCTTCTTTTTTTATTGATGCTTAAGTTGTCGTTCTCTTTAATAACCTTTCTCAAAATTACAATTACCCCTGTAATAATAAAATAAGGAAGCATTTGGATAATAATTCTAAAATTCAAGGATGAATTATAAGGTGTAAATAAACTTGAAATCATCCATGAGAAGCCAATTATTAATCCAATAGCAGAGGCTGCGAAGAACAATTTAAGTGATTTCGGATTGGTATACTTTATAGGGATGCTTGCATCTTCCCAAGCTTCTTCATTCATATACCAGAACTTAATTATATTGATTGCTTTGATTATTAATATTGGGATAACCAACACCATGCTTATTCCAAGTGCCAGTGTTGTATTGTCCACAAGCATCCTTGATGTTGTAAAAAATTTAGGGATAAGAAATAGGTATAACAACATCAAAATTACCATGATTATTGCCAATATGAGCTCTTTATTCATTACTTTGCCAAACAGCAGTCTTTCCTCTTCCCTTTCCTCATATATTTGCGCTGTGTTATCAGGATCACTACTGTAGAATATTTCAAGCTTCAAAACCGATGCAACATGATTCCATCCAATGCCTGAGCACATATTATAAAACTCATGCATCTCATCATGGCTGAAGGCGGAAAATGCCCTTTCCTTGTCAAAGAGAACTATTTTATATTTTCTTTCGGTTGGCTCAATTTTTTTGAATCTATGGATAAAATCTGAAAATACCCTGTCTATTGCCCATCCCTTGCTTGCAAGTTCCTCATACCATTTTTCAATTGACGGGTAGTTGTAGTATCCCATATTTTTGATCTTCAGCATTTTTACACCTCCCTTAATTAGCGAATTTGTCCATTCCTACCTGTTTAGCAATATTAATTAACTCATCCCGTGTAAGCTTGTTAACTGAGTCCAATATGTAATCAGATATACAGCTGCCAATATTAAAATTAAAATCCAAACCCAGCCTGATACAACACCAATTAACCCAGAATTATATTTGACGGGGACATAGCTGTCTTCCCATGCTTTTTTATTTCTATAATAGAACCTTAAGTCTGCAAAACCTTCCAAAACAAGTATAAAATACCAAAGAGAGAATAGAATCGAAGGCATATTAAAACCATCGACACCTAAAAATTTCATATCACCTTTGATGAACATTACAACAAGATATATTAAAAAAATGATATATGCCACCAACAGGGATTTTAACTCGTTTATGACAAGCTTGACCTGTAGTTTTCTTTCACTTTCAGCATCAGTATAAATAGAGACTGCATTTTCATCATCGGTATAATAGAGTTCCAAATTCTTGATGTTGGTAACAAAATTCCAGCCCTGGGACTTATTTAGCTCGTGGTACTCCGCCACCTCTTCATCTGTATACTTTTGTGGAGTGCTCATTATGTCGAAGAGTTCAAATTTATATTTACGATTTATAGGTTCTGATCTTTTAAATACATGGATAAGATTGAACCAGATTTTCTTGAGTTCCCATCCCTTTTGCGCCATATCATCATATTTCGTTTCAAAATATGGAAAATTATTGTATTTTACATTACCAACTAAAAACATACTTAGAATTCCCCTTTTCATAAATCTTTTCTTTGAATCCATGTCTTGCTTGATCTATTCCTCAGATTTCAAATTTTCAGGACTTTCTTTTGAAACCTTTCTGTAGTCGTCAACAAGCTGCTTCAGTCTTTCAAACTCCTGCTCAAGTTGGAGTCTTCCTTCATCAGTAAGTTTATAGTTCTTGCGTTTTCCATTGGTACTGGAGATGTATATCAATTCGTCATCAACGAATCTGGCAAGAAGTGCATAAAGTGTTCCTGGTCCCATTTTAATTCTGTTGTCAGTTAAATCCGAAATATACTGAAATATTTCAGCACCTGATTTTTCTTCCCTCAAGCTCAAGAGCAGATAAAACATCGGCTCTGACAGGGTTTGCAATGGATCTCTTGCCACAATAACACCTCCTTTTTTATAATTATCGATACTCGATATATTTCTTAATTCAATAATATATCGAGTATCGATAATCGTCAATTGTTTTTCAAAAAAAGAAAGCTGTCAGAAATGACAGCTAATTTATATATTTATAGAGAAAACTTTACCTTAAGGGTTTTATCCTGGGATTTAAGATATTTTTCTATCTTCTCAAAAGCTCTGAGTATTCCTTTATTGTAAGGATCTCTTTGAAGTTTATTACTTCAAGGATTACTGTTAATTCCTCATTTGGAATATTTGTGTCATAGTGGACTGTAATCCCTGAAACATCTATTGTTTTAAGTCCTTCGGTGTAGTTTGGTTCTGCTATGCTCACCAACGGTAAGCTGCTCGCAACTGGAGTCTGGCCTCAGGCTGTACTGATGAAGTATCTTCGGTAGACTATATATAGAACGCTTCCTCTGGCTTTGATGTACTTTTCAGCCCTTGAATCTATATTAATTTTCAATGCAATCATCCTTTCATTGATAATGGTTATCTATACTTTAATTATACTATAGTTTACCAGTTATCTTAAAAGTATTGATTAGTAAGGATTATTGAGGATGTATAGGTGTTGTAAGATTAACCAGAGCTCGTCTTATACTTAGAATCAATTTCAGCTCTTCATTTTTTTGTAAAATTGATAGAACTGAGCTGTGAATATACCGAACACCACCAGATAAATGACAAGTAAAACTTCGAATACAATGAGCAACCCCTTGTTGACCGGGTTGTCAAAACGACTTTGAAGCAGTATTTGAGGTAAGATAGCCACAAAGAACAATATTAAAAGCGGTACCATACGGGCAATAAAAATCTTCTTGACCATTTCAAGTCTTGATTCATCATCGCAGAAGATTTCATCCTGTTTTTCATTGTAACCTGATGCAGGCTTTCTGAAGTAGCTGTATCCCATATAGTTTTGCAAGTATTCCCATCCACAATCATTGAACATTTGGATGTAGCCACTGTTTTTATCAGTACTGTCCTGGTTATAGTCAAGCTTGTATATCATATCTCTTGGTTCTGCTTTTATAAAATGATAAGAGCCATACCCTTTGACCTTCTCAAATTCCCAGCCATTTTTGTGCTGGTTTCTAAGATATTCTTCTTCTTTTTCCCACTCCATTACAGAGAAAAATTTGAATTCAGTTTTTTTATCTTCCATAATAGCTACACTTCCTTCATACTTTGGTATAGTCTTTCAATACGTTTCATTTCCAAATTCAAAACTTCAATTCCTAAATCAGTGGCGATATAGATCTTTCGTTTTTCTTCTTCCCTTAAAAATTCTATAAGCCCGTCCTTTTCCATTTTAGATAGGGTTCCGTATAGGGTTCCGGGACCTAGTATTATTTCACCATTGGTCAGTTTTTCCGTTTTCTTCACAATACTGTATCCATGTGCTTCTTCTCTTAAACAGAGCAGTATGTAAAAGCCTGTCTCTGTCATTGGAGCATATATTTTTTTAATCCGGCTGTCCATTAATCCACCTCACTCTGTATTACGATGTATCGAGCTTCGATGTATAAAATATACCATTCCGGATTAATGACGTCAATAGAGATTTTAAAATTTTGTTCTAATTTTCTCCAAAATAAAAAACCGGGTTTCCCCGGTTTTTTTGTGTATCCTATACGAGCTCTAAGATTGCAACCTCTGCGCCGTCGCCTCTTCTTGGGCCAACTTTGTAGATTCTTGTATATCCGCCTTCTCTTTCTGAATACTGTTTTGCTATATTATCGAATAGATCTGTTACTACAGACTCCTCAAGCACATATGAAAGTGCAAGTCTTCTTGAATGAAGGTCACCCTTTTTGGCTAAAGTGATCATCTTTTCAGCTATTGACTGAGTTTCCTTAGCTCTGGTGTATGTAGTTTCGATTCTACCGCTCTTTAAGAAATTTGTTACAAGACTTCTTAACATAGCTCTTCTCTGGTCGGTGGTACGACCAAGTTTTCTCTGTAAAGCCATATTTTAACCTCCTACTCGTCACTCATTTTAAGACCAAGTCCCAGGTCTCTTAGTTTTCTCTCAACCTCTTCCAGTGACTTCTTACCAAGGTTTCTGACTTTCATCATGTCTTCCATGGATTTATTGGAAAGCTCCTGAACTGTGTTGATTCCTGCCCTCTTCAGACAGTTGTAGGATCTGACAGAAAGATCGAGTTCTTCAATGGTCATTTCCATTACCTTTTCTTTCTTGTCTTCCTCTTTTTCTATCATTATCTCCATGTCTGTACCATGGTCGGTAAGAGTCATGAAGAGTTTGAAATGTTCTATTAATATCCTTGCAGATAGGCTTATAGCTTCCTCAGTTTTGATTGTTCCGTTAGTCCAGATTTCAAGTGTAAGCTTGTCATAGTCTGTTATCTGTCCAACTCTTGTATTCTCAACTGTGAAGTTAACCTTCTTTACAGGTGTATATATGGAGTCTATCGGAATAGTCTGCAGTGAATGTTCCTCTGACTTGTTCTTAGCCTGTGAAACATAACCTCTGCCTCTATTTATTGTTATCTCTATATAGAGCTTTCCGTTATCATCCAAAGTGGCAATATGAAGGTTTTGATTGACTATTTCAACATCGCCGTCGGTTTTGATATCCGCACCTGTTATAACGCCGGGACCCTTAGCATCAATATAAATGGTCTTTGGACCTTCACCCTGCATTTTGATTGCAAGGTTCTTTAAATTAAGTATGATCTCCGTTACGTCTTCTTTTACGCCGGTGATTGCTGTGAATTCATGAAGGACACCGTCAATTTTGACTGCATTCGGTGCAACTCCAGGTAGTGAGGACAGAAGAATTCTTCTTAAAGCATTACCTAATGTAATACCATAACCTCTCTCCAGGGGCTCTACAACGAATTTACCGTAGGTACCATCCTCATTTGCTTCAACAATCTGGATTTTAGGCTTTTCTATTTCCAGCATAAACTAAACCCTCCTTTAAATTTCGGCAACTTTAGTATACGTGAGGGCAACTGATTTTCACCACGTATGTAATTATCAGCTTACTGCTGACTACATCCTTCTTCTCTTTGGAGGTCTGCATCCATTGTGAGGAAGCGGAGTAACGTCCTTGAGTAGAGTTACTTCAAGTCCTGCTGCCTGAAGGGATCTGATTGCTGCTTCTCTTCCTGATCCTGGTCCTTTAACGAAAACTTCAACGCTCTTTAAGCCGTGTTCCATAGCTGCCTTTGCTGCAGTTTCTGCTGCAAGCTGTGAAGCGAATGGAGTTGACTTCTTTGAGCCCTTGAATCCTAAAGCACCTGATGAAGACCATGCAAGAGCATTTCCTGCTGCATCAGTAATTGTAACTATTGAATTATTGAAAGTGGACTGGATATGAGCCTGTCCGTGAAGAATATTCTTACGTTCTTTTCTTTTTCTTGTCTTTTTGACATTCTTAGCTGCTGCCATATTAATCCTACCTCCTTACTTCTTCTTGTTCGCGATTGTCTTCTTCTTACCTTTTCTGGTTCTCGCGTTTGTTTTTGTTCTCTGTCCTCTAACTGGGAGATTTCTTCTGTGTCTCATTCCCCTGTAGCATCCTATTTCAACAAGTCTCTTAATGTTTAGAGCAACTTCTCTTCTTAAGTCACCTTCAACCTTTACGTTCTTGTTGATGTAGTCTCTGACAGCGTTAACCTCTTCTTCTGAAAGATTCTTAACTCTGATATCAGGATTTACTCCTGTTTCCTTAAGTATCTTTCTTGCGGTTGATATCCCTATTCCGAATATATATGTTAATCCGACCTCTACCCTTTTATCTTTAGGCAGGTCAATTCCGGCTATTCTGGCCATTAATTATTACACCTCCGTATTTGGAAATTATTCTTAACCCTGCTTCTGCTTGTGCTTAGGATTTTCACAGATGACCATTACTTTTCCTTTTCTCTTTATGATCTTGCACTTCTCGCAGATAGGCTTAACTGACGGTCTAACTTTCATCTTATAAACCCTCCTATTATTTACCTCTCCAGGTTATTCTACCCTTTGTAAGATCATATGGTGATAATTCCACTGTGACCTTGTCTCCGGGCAATATCCTGATGTAGTTCATTCTTAATTTTCCTGATATATGTGCCAATATAACATGCCCTGATTCCAATTTAACCTGGAATGTGGCATTGGGGAGAGAATCGATAACTTCTCCCTGCATCTCTATGACATCACTTTTTGACATAAGGTAATCATTCCTCCTTGATGTGACATTTTAAAAACTCACTTATCCTGTCATCGGCATTAGTACTAAAATTCTCCAAAGTCAATCTTTCCGATACTTCCGGCATTAGAACCACATGGTTCCTGTTCTTCCTTTTAGGTTCCGACCAGGTTTTCTTGTCTCCGTCTGCTACCAGGATGAAGTATTTGTCTATGATTTTAACAACCACATATTTTCTTCCCTGATCTCTTCCCTTGACTGACATGACGGCTCTTCCCAAAAGCTCTTCCATTGACCCTCATACTCCTGATTACCTTAGTTTAAATTCTTATTTGAATTTATAACTAAGCAGCACTTTATGTTAATGCAACAAACTGTTAAATTGTCAAAGTTAACAGTAAAGGACCGTTTTCCGTTATGGCTACAGTATTTTCATAGTGAGCGGATAATTTTCCGTCCTGTGTCTTTACTGTCCATTGGTCCTCAAGAATTTTAACTTTGTATGTTCCCATGTTTACCATGGGCTCTATGGCAAAAACCATGCCCTCAACAAGTTTCGGTCCCATTCCCGGCTTTCCGAAGTTAGGGATATTAGGCATCTCATGTAAAGATCTGCCTATCCCGTGTCCCACATAATCCCTTACCATACTGTATCCAAAGGATTCAGCGTAGGTTTGGATGGCATGTGAGATATCGGACAGCTTTCCTCCAACTTGGACCATTTCAAGTCCTTTAAAGAAGGATTGTTTGGTGACATCAATGAGCTTTTGAGCCTCATCAGATACAACACCCACCGGAAAAGTTCTTGCGGCGTCTCCGTGGAATCCGTTTTTATAAGCTCCCATATCCACCGATATTATATCTCCCTCTTTCAGGATGATCTTTTTCGATGGTATTCCATGAATTACCACATCATTTACTGATGCGCATATGGAACCCGGGAAGCCACCGTACCCCTTGAAGGACGGTACCGCACCTTGCTTAGTTATAAATTCTTCAGCGATCCTATCAAGTTCATGGGTTGATATACCGGGTCTTATGCTTTTCTCCATAAGGTTCAAAGCTTCCTCGGTGATCCTTCCCGACTCCTTCATAAAATCAATTTCTTTTTTGTTCTTTAATATTATCATCCGTTATCCTTAGAGAATTTCCGTGATTTTTTTGAAGATTTCGTTGATGGCTTGTGTTCCGTCAACTACCTTTAGGATGCCCTTTTCTTCATAAAATTTGATTAGAGGTGATGTCTGTTCTTCATAGACATCAAGCCTTTCCTCTACGGTTTCTCTTGCATCGTCTGCTCTTTGGATCAGATTGTTTCCGCAGATATCGCAGATATCCTTCTTAATAGGCGGGTTGTTCTTGATGTGGAATGATGCACCGCATGATGAACACACTCTTCTGCCGCTCATTCTGTCCAAAATAACTTCCTTTGGAACTTCTATGAGCAGTGCAGTATCAATGGCGGTATTTTCCTTTTCAAGCAAAGCATCGAGGAATTCCGCCTGAACAACTGTCCTGGGGTAGCCATCCAATAAATAACCGTTTTTACAGTCATCATTTTTAAGTCTGTCTTCAATAAGGTCTAAGGTTAGCTGATCCGGGACCAGCTGTCCTGCGTCCATATACCTTTTTGCGGTTTTTCCGAGCTTAGTACCCTCAGATATATTCTTTCTGAATATATCACCTGTAGAAATATGTGGGATCTTATACTTATTGCTTATACTCTGTGCCTGTGTCCCCTTACCGGCACCGGGTGCGCCTAAAAGAACAATTTTCATCGCATACTCCGTTTAATTAATTCAGGAATCCCTTATAATGCCTTGTTATCAGCTGGGACTCAAGCTGTCTTATTGTATCAATTGCAACACCGATCACTATGAACAGTACCGTTCCACCGAAGTTCATGTTTTGGAACTGAGGTGAGATGGCCTGAATCACCATAGGGAATATGGCAATGATCGCTGCGAATATACCTGCGTAAAAAGCGACTCTGTTGAAAACACCGTCAAGATACTCTTCAGTAGCTTTTCCGGGTTTGATTCCGTTGACATAGCCACCGGATTTCTGCATGTTCTCAGCCATTTCATCAGGTTTCATGGTTATCTGTGTGTAGAATATACAGAAGAATATTACAAGTATCGCATAGAATATGATGTATGCAATGTTCTGTCTGTTGAACACGTTAAACCAGGCCTGTGATGTAGCCAATGTTCTGAATATCGCAGTGTTTGGGAATATCTGGGCTAAGGTAGCCGGGAATTCTATCATGGACATTGCGAAGATTATGGCTATAACTGCTGATGATGAAACAGATATTGGTAAATGCTGTGTCTGTGCCTTGACTGTCCTTCCTCCTACCATTCTGCCTGAATACTGTACCGGGATTCTTCTTTCAGCCAAGGAGAAGTAAACAACTCCTATGAAGAGAATCAATAATATGATAACAAGCAATAGAACTGATATCGGATCCGCCTGGGCTGCTAAGCCTATGGATTTGATGGACTGAGGCAGTCTTGAGATTATGTTGATGAATATCAGAGCAGAAACTCCGTTTCCGATACCCTTCAGCGTTATCTGGTCACCTAACCACATCAAGAATGTGGTACCCGCCATAAGTGTTAAAACTATGAGGGTAATTGGCTGCCAGCCTGTCTTTGTGATTGCGCCTGAATTGTGGACCAAAACATAGGTTCCGTAAGCCTGAACGGCTCCGATTACTATGGCAAGGTACCTTGTCCAAGTTTGGATTTTCTTTCTTCCGTCTTCCCCTTCCTTCTGTAGCTGTTCCAGTTGAGGTACTGCTACTGTCAGAAGCTGCATTATGATCGAGGAGTTGATGTATGGTATGACTCCCAGCGCGAAGATTGAGAATCTTCCCAAGGCTCCTCCGGATATCAAGTCATAAAGACCCATAAGGTTTCCGGTGTTGACCATGTTCAGCAGTTTGGATGCATCCACATAGGGGACCGTGATGTGATTTCCTATCCTGAATATCAAGACCACGAAAGCCATGAATAGCATTTTCTTTCTAAGGTCTTTGGTTTTCCAGGCGTTGGCGAAAATATCAAACATCCTAGATTACCTCCGCTTTTCCTCCAGCGGCTTCAATTTTTTCTGAAGCAGACTTAGAGAACTTAGATACTTTTACAGTTAATGCCTTCTCAATGGAACCGTTGCCCAGGATTTTAACTCCGTCGAGTCTCTTTGAGATTACTCCTCTTTCAAGTAATAACTCTTCTGTAACTTCTGTACCTGCTTCGAAGATGTTCAGTCTGTCCAGATTGATTGCGTTATATTTTGTTGCGAAGATATTGGTGAATCCTCTCTTTGGAAGTCTTCTGTAAAGTGGCATCTGTCCACCTTCAAAGCCGGGTCTTACTCCGCCTCCGGATCTGGAATTCTGTCCTTTTTCTCCCTTACCTGAGTTTCTTCCCAGTCCTGATCCGGTTCCTCTTCCAAGTCTCTTCTCAGAATGTCTTGAACCTTCAGGAGCTTTAAGCTCATGTAATTTCATTGTGCGTACACCTCCTTGGAATTATTATGCTTCTTCTACTTTAAGAAGATATTCTATTTCCTTTACCATCCCTCTGATGGCCACATTGTCTTCTTTTTCAACTGTCTTGCCGATTTTGGTCAGGCCCAGAGCTTTTGCAGTTGCAATGTGTGATTTTTTTCTTCCGATCAAGCTCTTTAGTAATGTTATCTTTAACATACAGTCCTCCTAGCCCTTTACTTCGTCTACGGATTTGCCTCTCAGCTTAGCGATCATTTCAACTGATCTTAACTCAGATAAACCGTTCAGAGTTGCCCTCACCATGTTTCTTGGGTTGTTGGAGCCCAGTGACTTAGCCTTAACGTCCTTAAGTCCTGCTAATTCCAATACTGCTCTGGCAGGTCCTCCGGCAATAATACCGGTACCTTCCTTAGCTGGCATTATAAGAACTCTTCCGGTTCCGAATAGCCCGTCTACTTCGTGAGGTACTGTTGTTCCTTCTCTTTCGACTTCGATTATGTTCTTCTTAGCATCTTCTATGCCTTTTCTTATAGCCTCAGGGATTTCAATGGACTTACCGGTACCAACACCAACATGTCCGTTTTCATCACCAACTACCACAAGGGCACTGAATCTGAAATTACGTCCGCCTTTAACGACCTTTGTTACTCTGCCGATTTTAACGACTTTTTCTTTAAGGTCAAGTGTGCTTGGATCAATTCTCAATTAATAATTACCTCCCTCTAAAAGTCGAGTCCTGCTTCTCTTGCAGCCTCTGCAAGTGCTTGAACCCTGCCGTGGTAGATATATCCGCCTCTGTCGAAGACAACTTTATCAATACCCTTGTCTTTAGCTTTCTTAGCTATTGCCTCGCCAACTTTCTTGGCAGCATCTTGATTCCAGGTGTTTCCTTCAAAACCATTTTCAAGGCTTGAAGCGGATACCAGGGTAACACCGTTTATATCATCTATGATCTGTGCATAGATGTTTTTTTCGCTTCTGTAGACGGAAAGTCTTGGTCTTTCAGAAGTACCTGTGACTTTTCTTCTCACTCTTACGTGACGTCTTACTCTGGAAGCTTTTTTGTCAGCCTTCTTAAACATCTCGTTTCACTCCTTTTTACTTCTTACCGGTCTTTCCTTCTTTACGTCTTATATGCTCGCCTTCGTACTTAACACCCTTTCCAAGGTATGGTTCAGGCTTTCTCCATGATCTTATGTCAGCAGCCATCTTACCTACTGTCTCCTTGTCGATTCCCTTAACGGAGATCTTTGTAGGAGCCGGAGTTTCAAAGGTTATGCCCTCTGCTGCCTGAATCTCAACTGGGTGTGAGAAGCCAAGGTTCATGACAAGCTTTTTGCCCTGAACTGAAGCTCTGTAACCAACACCGACAAGCTCAAGATTCTTCTGGTAGCCGTGAGTAACACCTTCAACCATGTTATTTACAAGTGCTCTTGTCAAACCGTGTAATGATCTGTCTTCTTTATCGTCAGTACTTCTTGTGAATACCAACTCGTTATCTTTTTCTTCAATCTTTATTCTTTTGCTGAGTGCCTTTGTAAGCTCTCCCTTTGGTCCCTTCACAGTTACGACATTGTCGTCACTGACAGTGAAAGTTACACCCTTAGGAATAGCTATAGGTGCTCTACCTATTCTTGACATAATATATGTTCCTCCTGTCTAGTTGTAACTCTTACCAGATATAGGCGATTACTTCTCCGCCCAGACCTAAGTTTCTGGCTTCCTTATCGGCAACCACACCCTGGGAAGTTGAAATAACTGCTGTTCCAAGTCCGTTCAGTACCTTTGGCACCTCTCCTGACTTGCAATATACCCTAAGGCCCGGTTTTGATATTCTCTTCAAACCCTTTATAACCTTCTCTTTGTCCTGGCCGTACTTTAAGTGGATCTTCATCATAGGAACAACTCCTACCTGATACTCTTCCACATTCTTAACGTAGCCTTCCTGGAGAAGTATATTAACTACCGCTTTCTTCAATTTTGAAGATGGTACTTCTACTGCTTCATGCTTTGCATCGTTTGCGTTTCTGATTCTGGTCAGAAGGTCCGCAATTGGATCTGTCATCATAATTTCGTATGCCTCCTTTACTAAATTCTACCAGCTTGCCTTTTTGACACCAGGTATTTCGCCTTTGTACGCTAGTTCTCTGAAGCATATTCTGCAAACTCCATACTTCTTTAAAACTGAATGAGGTCTTCCACAGATTCTGCATCTTGTGTAAGCTCTTGTAGAGTATTTAGGCTCTCTTTTCCATTTCTCGATCATAGCTTTCTTTGCCAAATCTATTTACCTCCTAATTCTGTACGAAAGGCATTCCAAGGAATCTTAAAAGCTCCCTGGCTTCTTCGTCGGTATTGGCAGTGGTTACGAATATAATGTCCATACCCCTTACCTTGTCAATTTTGTCATATTCAATCTCAGGGAATATCAAATGTTCCTTGATTCCCAGTGAATAGTTTCCTCTTCCGTCAAATGACTTGTCTGAAACTCCGTGGAAGTCTCTAACTCTTGGAAGAGCGATATTCATAAGCTTATCAGCGAATTCGTACATCTGAGCTTTTCTCAATGTAACCTTTGCACCGATCGGCATATTTTCTCTTAGTTTGAAGTTAGCAACAGACTTTTTAGCTCTGGTTATTACCGGCTTTTGTCCTGCTATTATCTGGAGGTCTGAAACAGCTGATTCCAAAGCCTTAGCATTTTCCTTAGCCTCTCCAACTCCCATGTTCAAAACTATTTTTTCTAGTCTTGGCACTTCCATGACGTTCTTGTAACTGAACTTTTCCATCATGGCTTTTACAACTTCATTGTTGTATTTATCTTGTAGTCTTGGCATATTTCATCCTCCTTCCTATAGATCTTTTCCGCATGCCTTACAGTATCTAACCTTGGCACCGTCATCATTGTACTTATAGCTGGGTCTTACCCCTTTGTTACAGCTTGAACACCAAAGCATTACCTTTGATGAGTGAATTGGAGCTTCTTTCTTTACAATCCCGGAGTTAACATTTGCCTTAGTTGCCTTCTGGTGTTTTGTTATTATGTTTACATCCTTGACTATAACAGTTCCTTTTTTAGGATTAACTGCCAATATTTCACTCTTTGTATCTTTATCGTTGCCTGAAATGACAACTACCTTATCGCTCTTTTTGACGTGCATCTTCATTAAAGCCACCTCTCTTTCTAAAGAACTTCAGGAGCGAGTGATAATATCTTCTGATAATCTTTATCTCTCAATTCCCTTGCTACCGGCCCGAATATACGTGTACCCTTCGGGTTTTTATCATCTTTAATAATAACAGCTGCATTTTCGTCGAATTTTATATAAGTTCCGTCTTCTCTTCTTAGACCCTTTACAGATCTTACGATGACAGCCTTAACAACGTCTCCCTTTTTAACAACACCACCGGGTGTTGCACTTTTAACGGAAGCAACTATTATATCTCCTATATTTCCATATCTTCTTCTGGATCCGCCTGAAACTCTGATACACATGATTTCTTTGGCACCTGAGTTATCCGCAACCTTAAGAAGTGTTTGTTGCTGAATCATTTAAAGCCTCCTTCCAAAGACCTACTTGGCCTTTTCTACTATTTCGACCAGTCTCCAGTTCTTATCCTTTGACAAAGGTCTGGTCTCCATTATTAAAACTCTGTCATTTATCTGAGCTTCGTTCTTTTCATCATGTGCCTTGAATTTAGTGGTCTTATTTACGGTCTTTCCGTAAAGCGGATGTCTCACTTTTGTTTCAACGGCTACTACTATGGTCTTTTCCATCTTATCTGAAACAACTCTTCCGATGATGGTTTTTCTAGATTTTCTCTTGTTTTCTTCCATTGGGGTGACCTCCTTTCAAAGTCTATTGCTCTGAAGCTATTTCCTGTTCTCTTATTACGGTCTTAATTTGAGCTATGGATTTTTTAACTTCCCTGATTCTCATAGGATTTTCAAGCTGTCCTGTTGAAAGCTGAAATCTTAAGTTGAAAAGCTCTTTCTTCAAGTCCATGAGTCTTGCTTCCAAGTCTTCTGAACTGTTCTTCTTTATTTCAATAAGCTCTCTGACTTTCATTATTCTTCACCACCCATTTCCTCAAAATCTTTTCTTGTAACGAATTTTGTTGAGATAGGAAGTTTGTGTGAAGCAAGTCTCATAGCTTCTCTGGCTTTATCCTCTTCAACTCCGGCAAGTTCGAATAACACTCTGCCGGGCTTGATAACAGCTACCCAGTATTCTACTGAACCCTTACCGGATCCCATACGTGTTTCAGCTGGTTTCTCAGTGATAGGCTTGTCAGGGAATACCTTGATCCACTGCTTTCCTCCTCTTCTGATGTATCTATTGATTGCAACTCTGGCAGCCTCAATCTGGTTGGATGATAACCATCCGCACTCAGTTGCCTGAAGGCCATATTCTCCATATGCGATGAAATTGCCTTTGTGGGCCTTTCCTCTCATATTGCCTTTCTGCTGCTTTCTATGCTTTACTCTTTTAGGCATTAACATGTCGAATTCCTCCTTTCCGGACTCTAGTTTTCGGTCTTTTCTTCCTTGTTTTTCTTAACAGGAAGTATTTCACCCTTGTATACCCAGACCTTAACACCGATCTTACCGTAGATCGTATCCGCTTCTGCAAAACCGTACTCAATGTCGGCTCTCAAAGTCTGCAGCGGAATAGTTCCCTCATGATATGTCTCGGATCTTGCTATTTCAGCTCCACCTAATCTGCCGGAACACATAGTCTTGACACCCTTGACTCCATTCATCTTCATTGCTCTTTGAATAGTCTGCTTCATTGCTCTTCTGAAGGATATTCTCTTCTCCAGCTGTGCAGCTATTGACTCAGACATAAGCTGTGCATTGGAATCAATGTTTCTTACTTCTACAATGTTTAACAGAACATTCTTATCAGGAACAAGTGCATTTATTTCTTTCTTAAGTGCATCTATACCTGCTCCGCCCTTACCTATAACTAGACCCGGCTTTGCTGTATATATGTTCAGCTTTAATCTTTTGGCAGCTCTTTCGATTTCGATCTTGGAGATACCTGATGAGAAAAGCTTTTTCTTTACGAACTCTCTTACTAAGTTATCTTCAACCAAATTATCGGCGAAGGTCTTCTTGTCTGCATACCATCTTGCGTTCCAGTCTTTTATAACACCGACTCTGAACCCATGTGGATTAACTTTTTGTCCCACTAGTGATTTACCTCCTTAATTATGCTCTTTCTGCCACTATGACAGTAACATGGCTTGATCTCTTCATGATTGAGAATGCTCTTCCCTGTGCATGGGGCTGGAATCTCTTTATGATTGGACCTGCTCCCACATGGCACTCTGATACATATAATGCATCTCTATCCATGTCAAGATTGTTCTCAGCGTTTGCAACTGCTGATTTTAAAACCTTGCTTACCACTACTGCGGCATCTTTAGGAGTGTACTGTAATATTGCGAGTGCTTCTTCAACGTTCTTTCCTCTGATAAGGTCAAGAACTATATTAACTTTCATCGGGCTCATTCTTACATACTTGGCAACTGCTTTTGCAGTAAGCTTTTCATTTGCAAGAATCTTAGCTTCTCTGATCTCAGCCTTTTCTTCGAAAGTAAGCTTCAGCTTTTCTTTCTTCTTTGCTGCGTTTACAGCCTTTTCAGCAAGCTTAGCCTTTTTCTCAGCTTTCTTAGCGCTTCTTTTTTCAGAAGCTGCCTTAGCTTTTGCTTCTTTTTCGTTTATATTCAACTCTTCATTCATTAGCCTAATCCTCCTTTATGCTCTTACTTCAGCTTGGACTTCTTTTCAGAAACGTGTCCTCTGTAGGTTCTGGTAAAAGCGAATTCTCCGAGTTTATGTCCTACCATATCCTCGGAAATGTATACCGGAATATGCTTTCTTCCGTCATGAACGGCAATTGTGTGACCGATCATTTCAGGAAAAATTGTGGAAGATCTAGACCAGGTTTTGATTACCTTCTTTTCTCCCTTTTCGTTCATGTTCTCTATCTGTTTCATGAGACCCAGATGTACAAAAGGTCCCTTTTTAATTGATCTACTCAAGTTTTTCCTCCCTTCGAGACTTTAATTAGGATGACAGTAAGCCTTAAGCTTACTTGTCATTCCTTCTCTTGATGATTAATCTGTCTGAGTACTTGTTTGTAGCTCTTGTCTTAAGACCTAGAGCTGGCTTGCCCCATGGAGTCAATGGACCCGGTCTTCCGATCGGTGTCTTACCTTCTCCACCACC
>JASDTM010000041.1:519-27177 GCA_041891535.1 Clostridiaceae bacterium | reverse complement strand
CTTAAAAAGTAGAAAGGCCATCCAAACTTCATTTAACCAAGCTGATATTGGTGGCAGCACCATTTGTACCGTTCATGACTGAGGAGATTTACCAGAACCTTGTGGTTTCAATAAATCCGGAAGCAAAGGAATCAATTCATTTGAATCTTCTGCCTTCCTATAACCTTGAGATGGTGGATACTGAATTAGAGAAGAAGATGGACCTGGCCTATGATTTGGTCAAGCTTGGAAGATCTGCAAGAAATGCAGCAGTTATCAAGAACAGGCAGCCATTATCAACAATGCTGATTTCTGAAAAAGAGCTTCCTGAATATTATGGAGACATAATAAAGGATGAGCTGAATATTAAGGAAGTTAAGCTTGGAGCTGATCTTGGCCAGTATGTAAATTACGAAATCAAGCCTAATCTGCCTGTATTGGGTAAATCCTTTGGCAAGCTGATACCAGGAATTAAGCGTGCTATTGCTGAAAAAGACCAGGCTACCCTTGCAAGAAAAATACTCTCAGGGGAAACAGTTCCGGTGGATGTTGATGGCAGTGTAATTGACCTAAATGCAGAAAACCTCCTTGTAACAATGCAGGGACTTGAAGGCTTCGCCTTTGCAGGTGAAGGAGAAATGGGAATAGTCCTTGATACTACGATTACTGACGAACTAAGAGAAGAAGGTTATGTAAGGGAAGTAGTTTCCAAGATCCAGAATATGCGTAAGGAATCAGGCCTTGAGGTTTCAGACAGAATCAACCTTTATATTTCAGGTAACAGTCTGATCGAAACAGTTGTTAAAAAGGCTTCCGACTTCATTAGCAAAGAAACTCTGTCAGAGAGCATTTCCTATGAATCAAATGCAACCTCAACAGAAATCAATGTTAACGGAGAAGCTGTAAACATGGGATTGGAAAAGCTCAGCTAAACAATTTCCACTGACAACATTTCAAAAAAAGAATCAAATAATAAAATAATACTTGCTTAAAAGTACTTATTATCAAAACAGCATCGGGATAGCAAAAGCTATCCCGATAACCATAAGGAGGTTAAAATATGAAGCTCATTAACGTTTTATATAAGTTAGAAAACAGAATTGGCAAATACCATGAAAACGGTGAAGTAGTTCTTTTTAAGGATTATAGATCCATGCTGGAAATAATTGATGCTGTTTCAGATATCCCATTCAAGGACCGTGAGCAATTTTTAAACGATGCTCTGGAAGAAGAGCTTATCAAGGTAGATGAATATAAAATATGTGCTCCCATAGTAGAAACTAAACGGGATGTTCTATGTGTGGGGTTAAACTACAGTGACCATATTAAAGAATCCCAGTCAGTCACGGACAGAACCGGTCCCGATTCAGACCACACCACATATTTTGGTAAAAGAGCGGACTTTATCAGAGGAACCGGTGATGAAATAGAAAGCCCATTTGAACTTGACCCGGAAGTTGATTATGAGGTTGAGCTAACAGTTATCATCGGTAAAAAAGGTAAGAATATAACAAGGGAAAATGCCCTGGAATATGTATTCGGATATACCATAGGCAATGATATATCTTCAAGGACACTTCAAAGAGATCATAAGCAGTGGTACCTGGGAAAAGGCATTGACGGTTATACATCAATGGGACCTTCAGTACTTTTAAATACTGATGGCAAACACAGAGATTTTGACTTGACCTCTAGGGTAAACGGGGAATTAAGGCAGAATTCCAACACAGCATATATGATAAAGTCTGTGGAGGATATTATATTTGAAATGTCCAGAGGTATGACACTGTTCCCCGGAGATATTATAATGACCGGAACTCCAGCAGGAGTTGGTATGGGATTTAAGCCGGGCAAGTTCTTAAAATCAGGAGACACTGTTGAATGCGAAATACCAGGAATTGGTGTTTTAACTAACAAAATAAAATAACAGAAAACCTATGAGTTTTATAGTAAGATTCTTACAATGAAAAATTCATCGAAAATAAGAAACAGGAAAATATAGCTTAAAATGAAAAAACCACCCGTGGGTGGTCTTTTTGTACTCAAGTGAAATTTAAGGTTCGGACTACTTCTTAAGAAGGTCTCTGATTTCTGTTAAAAGAACCTCTTCGTTTGAAGGACCTGCTGGTGCTTCTTCAGGTTTCTTGACAACCTTATTGATTGCCTTGATGATAAGGAACAGAACAAATGCGATGATCAGGAAGTTGACTACTGCATTGATAAATGCTCCCATCTTTAATGGTCCCCACATGATTGATGAAAAATCAGTCTGGCCACCGAATAACATTCCGATTAAAGGTGTGATAAGGTCCTCAACTAATGACTTAACTATTGCTCCGATTGCTCCGCCTATAATAACACCGACTGCTAAGTCTAAAACATTGCCCTTTAAGGCAAACTCTTTGAATTCTTTAATAAAGCTCTTCATTTTTTATTCTCCTCTTAAAAAAATAATTGCTGGAACTGAGTGATTTATCAGTTCGTAAACTATACTATCACAACTTGAACAAGGGATTTTTAACAATCTATGTACATTAAGTAAAAAATCTAAGCATCTATCCAAGAAAATAAATATTGTTTATGTAATGAATGGGTTAAACCTTTTACCCAATTATTGTCTGTTTTTGAAGCAATTTCGGTAATTTTTTGTATTACAACGTTTTAAAATATAATAATGTCAAGGAAATAAATTAAGAATTTGCAAACTGTATAATAAATATTGTGGCTAATCTTTAAATATGTAAATTTCCTCTTGTTTACATAGTGTTGAGACCATATAATGAAAAGTGTAATGTAATTTGTTTACATGAGATGAAAAGCTGAAATGCTTTGAGTAAATAAGAAAATTTTTTATATATAGAGGTGGGAAAATGGCAGTTTCAATCAAAGATGTAGCCAGAGAAGCAGGCGTATCGATAGCAACAGTATCGAGAGTCATCAATAATGTTAATGTTGTAAGTTCAAACACAAAAAAGAGGGTCGATGATGCCATTGAAAAACTGGGTTATAGCCCCAATATCGTTGCGCAGAGTTTAAAGACCCAAAGGTCAAGATCCATAGGAATATTGATTCCGGATATTTCCTCACAGGTTTATCCTGAAATAGTCAGGGGTGCTGAAGACGTGGCACAGATGTATGACTATTCAATAATTCTATGTAACTCAGACTTCGATGTGGATAAGGAAAAGAAGTACATTAAGGTAATGAAGGAGAAAATGGTGGATGGACTCCTATATATGAGCTCCTCCCTTGATCCTGAAATACTTGACTATATTAAGCTTTTACAGCTTAAAACCATTCTTGTTGAAACAAGTGAAGAGGACAAGGCACTTCCTTCAGTCACCATAGACAACAGAAGAGCTTCCTATGACGCAGTAAAATACCTGTTAGACAAGGGCAACAAGAGAATAGCCTATGTAGGAATCAAAAAAGACAAGAGAAATGCCTGGGCAAGAAGATTTGACGGCTACGAGGATGCATTGAAGGAAAGGGGTATGGAAGTTGACCCTGAATTGACCTACTATGGAGACCTTAAGGCTCAGACCGGATATAAGGGCATCAATGCTATACTTGAAAAGACCAAGGTTGACGCAGTTTTCTGCGGATCTGATGAAATTGCAATGGGAGTAATAAACGGTTTGAGGGACAATGGATTAAGATGTCCTGAGGATGTTGACGTTATGGGCTTCAATGATATAATCGAAGCAGCAATATTCTACCCTAAGATTTCTACCATTTCACAGCCTTTGTATGATATGGGTTCAGTTTCAATGAGAATGTTGGTTAAAATGCTGAAGAACGAACCACTTGATGAGAATCATTTTACACTCGGCTATCAGCTGATAGAAAGAGACAGTGTAAAAAAATAGAAATAAAACTAGAGCAAACATTTAAAAAGTATGCCTGCAGAAATGCGGGCATATTTTGACGGAGAATTAATGAGTAATGTAAGAAACAGGGAGTGGCTTTTAAACAATGAAAGAATACTCCCACTATTCCTGAGGTTTTCACTGCCTGCCATAACTGGAATGATGGTGCAGGCTTTATATAACATAGTAGACAGATATTTTGTAGGAAATATCCCAGAAACTGGTTCCTTGGCTATTGGAGGTATCGGAGTAACAATGCCGGTACTGTTTATCCTCCTTGGATTTTCCATGCTGTTTGGCATCGGAGCTGGAGCAAACATATCAATAAGAATGGGAGAAGGCCGAAAGGAAATGGCTGAGAGGATCCTTGGCAACGCCATGGTGATGCAGGTCATATCTTCAGTTGCACTGTTGATACTATTCTCCATTGATACTGACTTTGTGCTTAAAATGTTTGGAGCAACACCTGAAAACATTGGCTATGCAAGGGATTATCTGCGTATTTCCTTAGTGGGTAACCTGTGGAATTCCTTGGCATTTTCAATGAATAACACAATAAGGTCTGAGGGTGCGCCGAAGTATTCCATGATCAGTATGTTAATAGGTGCCATAACCAATACCATACTTGATCCCATATTCATCTATACCTTTGATATGGGAGTAAAAGGTGCTGCATATGCAACAATCATTGCACAGTTCTTATCCTTCTTATGGGGTGCATATTACTACTTAGGAGGCAGAAGCTTAATTAAAGTCAGACTTAAAAACCTAAAGCTTGACTGGCAGATCCTACTTTTGATCATGTCCATAGGTATTTCACCATTCTTCATTCAGATAGCTGGATCTGTTGTTGGTGCGCTTTTCAATAACAGCTTAAGAGCCTATGGAGGTTCCTTGGGACAGGGAGCCTACGCAATAATCAACTCCATGAGTACACTCTTTTTCATGCCCATGTTTGGTATGAACCAGGGATTACAGCCGATCATCGGGTTTAACTATGGAGCAAAAAACTACGACAGGGTGAAGAAGGCAGTAATTACGGGAATAATCGCAGCCTCTGGTTTGGCTATTATTGGATGGAATATAATGCAGTTTCATCCGGAGCTTTTGGTTTACCCCATGGCACCTGACCCGGAGCTTAGGGCAATGACCATTGAGGGCATTAAAAGAGTTGAAATGTTCACCTTCATAGTGGGTATCCAGATCATTTCTTCAAATTTCTTCTCCTCTATTGGAAAAGCTAAAATTTCATTCTTCCTTTCACTTTCAAGACAGGTATTTATATTAATACCAATGATTATGATCCTGCCGAGGTTCATGGGCTTGATGGGTATATGGACGGCAGTACCAGTTTCCGATGTAGTTGCAAC
The DNA here is from genome assembly GCA_041891535.1 of Clostridiaceae bacterium. Taxonomy (GTDB): domain Bacteria; phylum Bacillota; class Clostridia; order Clostridiales; family Clostridiaceae; genus JG1575. Next base: position 21,959 of record JASDTM010000041.1, on the reverse strand, counting down.
AACAATAACCCTCATATTCTTATTCAGGGAATTTAAGAAACTTGATTCGCAGCATGCAGAAGAAAAATCAAAAAAAGAAAACAATCCTGAAAAAGAAATAACAGCTACAAACTAAGAATAGGTCGGTATCTAGGAAGGATATCGGCCTTTTTTGAAAATGGTAATAATCCGGAAACTATAATATAATCTTCAGACAGTGGTAAAAGAGTCTAAATTGTAATAAAAGTGTAATTGCGCTGTAACGAATTAATTTTCAATCTCTGTATAATTAGAACTGTTACAACTTCTAAAGGAGGCTTAGTAAGAAATGACGGAAAGAATTAAACTGATAATGATAACTGCTATAGCCGCGACGTTTTTTATCACTGGCTGTGAACTCAGACCGGCTCTGAGTGAGACATCATCAAACGGTAATGTGGTAGCTTCGGATACCAAGCCGATAAATAGTACAGAGACAACTAAGGCAGAGACTAAAACTGAGACAGAAACTAAAACTGAGACAGAAACTAAACCAGCAACGAAGCCTGTTAAAGATACAAAACCGGAAACTACAACTACAAAACCATCGACTACAGCTGCAATGACTGAACCGGAGGAAAGTGATCCAGACGGTCTCGTATTTACACCAACTGAGGTCAGGCAGATGATGTTTGAAAGATCAGATAAAAAGCTGGTATTTTTAACCTTTGATGACGGTCCATCAAACAACAATACACCTAAAATCTTGGAAACCTTGAGAAATAACGGAATCAATGCAACCTTCTTTTACTATACAAAGGGTAGTATGGGGAAATTCTCGGATGTTATAAAAGAGACGTATAAGGATGGAAACTCCATTGCAATACATTCTAATACCCATGTTTATGGTCAGCTCTATCCTGGAAGAGTAGCTGATATTAATGCCATTGCAGAGGATGCCAAAGAAGCTCTCCAAAAGATAAAGGGAGTATTAGGTGAGGAGTGGGACACACACGTTTATAGATTCCCAGGGGGATCATTCTCATGGGGAAACAATGATGCAGCAAAAGAAAAGCTTAAGTCAATCGGGTTGGACTACATAGATTGGAATACAATGACCGGTGATTCTGACGGAAGAAATCATGACAAGTCACCATCGGGACTTTTAAGCTTTTTAAAGGATGCCAACGAAAATGTAGGTTCAAAGGTACACGTAGTACTGATGCATGACGGAAGCTGGGTACATGGCGTGGCAGAGGGTCTTCAATCAGTAATAGACTACTATAAGGATCTTGGGTATAGATTCGGAATAATAAAGTAATTTTAGAGGAATAACATAATTAAACACTTAATAATAAAATTCACCAGAATAAGTTGAACCTTTTTCTGGTGAATTTTATTTTGCATTAATATATTTATCTCGGGAATTTACTAGTTAAGCTCCTTGATTTCAGCTTCCATATTTATACCGGCAAATGGTGCTCTGAAGAAAAATTCCTTCCTGTTTCCACAGTTCTCACAGTAGCAGGTAGTTACATTTGAAGGTATACCACCTTCGAAATTGAATCCGTTGCCCTCTGTTATGAATTTGCCTCCGCAGATGCTGCATGGAGTATTATTTATAATAATATATTCACTCTCTATATATTTCATAAGTTCTCTGACATTCAAAGTATTTTTTGCATTATCCATCTTAAAAATACCCCCCTTTAAGGATGTTTGGACCAGGAGAATTTTTATCCCCTTAAGTCTTTTCTTATCCTATCAAAGGTATATTAAAATTGCAACAAATTAACTGTGACAAAAATAAGAAATATAAAGTATCAATTGCCATAGTAAATTCCACATCCCGCCGAATTAAGAGGAAGTTACTTTGCCAATGCCGGCAGTGGAATTTACTATGGCTGATATATTTGAATTAGTACTTGGTGAAGCAGCTGGACCATAAAGTATCAGGGTATGAGTATGAGGCTGTGAGTAAAAACGAGAATTATTGGATGAATGTTGATATCTTTATGAAAATAATCAAGTCAATTGATTTATTTTTGATATAATGTATTTATTAACTGAGGTGGTAAGGGATATGTCTGAATTCATCAAGAGTGACAATACTTCCTGGGAAGTGTTGAGTGACAGAGTAGCTGTAAAATCTACAGACCTGTCATCCTTAAAATACAATGAAATAAGAGTCACTAATGAAGTCAAGGATTATTTCGGACTTGAGAACATGGAGCGACACGAGAGGCGGGATATTTTTCTTCATTATGGAAATACCGCCTATCCCTGCGTTATCTACCTTGATTCCTATGAAAAGGGCAGAGGAAAGCTTCGATGGGGCAGAAAGTTTAAAACTGTATTCTCTGACCTTGTATCAGGATATTTTTATGAAAGCTCAGGCTCTGTTAACCCGCCACTTTTAAGATTCTATAAACTGGATAATTTCAACTATGAGATCTGCCTTATTTTTATTAAGGAAATTATTGAAAATACCATTGAGGTAGACGATAGAAACATTTCAATGAGTGAACAGTACAAGATTTATGAGAATAACTTCATGTGGAGAATAGAAACAATGAAGCATCATGGATCTGTGTGCTCAATTTGTGGCTTTGATTATATCTCATACTTTGGTGATGCAGGGAAGGGCAGATGCCAGGTTCATCTGGTCAAGGATGTCATTACTGAGAATTTCATGCCTGATGTAACAAAGGACCTGATACCTGTTTGTGCTAACTGCCATGAAATGCTTCATTCTGGTTTTACAAAGGATGATTTAGCTGCAATGGTAAGATTGAATCTTGAGATGAAAAAGCTTGTAAGATAATAAAATTGATATAAAAAATTGCAGCTTTAAGCTGCATTTTTTTATCCAAAGAAATATTTTTTATAACATGTCAGATTTTAAATGCTGCTTCGAATAGATGGGTGAAAGGAGGGCAAATCATGGACGATAAAACATTATTACAGGCAATAAAGAAAAATCCTGAAAAGGGATGGGAAATACTGATAAACCAGTATTCAGGACTTATGTATCATATTGTAAAGGGTCAGATTGGCTCTTTGGGAGACTCAGAGGTGGAGGATTGTGTCAGTGAGGTGTTCCTGGAAGCTTATAAAAGCATAAAAGGGTACAATTCTGACAGAGCATCATTAAAAGCATACCTGGCAACCATAGCTACCAGAAAAGCCATAGACAGGTTCAGGAAGGTTAAACCGATACTTGAGCTTAATGAGGAAATCGAGGTGAAGGATTCTGAGGAAGAATTCCTTGATTCTCTAATTAAAGAAGAGGATAAGAAGGCACTTATCGATGCTATTTCTGATTTAGGTGAGCCTGATAAAAGCCTTATCCTGGGAAGATTTTGGATGAATAAAACATCCAGGGAATTAGGTGGGCTGTTCGAGCTTACTGCAAATGCCGTGGACCAAAGAATTTCAAGATCTCTTAAAAAGTTAAGACTAATCTTAGGAGGTGAAGGTGTATGAAAAAGAATTTATTTGATGATATAGATGAAAGGGAAATGGATAAGCTTTTAAAGGACTTGGATCCAGATGACTATAAAATTGACCCGAAGGTTAGAGACAGAATATACGGTAAGTTCCTTGAAGGGAAAAGGGAATTGGATAAGGAGAATAAGAAACCTTGGTATAGGAAAGGACTGATTGCAGCGGCAGCAGTACTTTTAGCATTCTCCATATACCAGATACCGGCAGTGCAGGCTACAGTTAACAAGCTGTTCTCCTTTATACCGGGTATAGGTGCAGTAGAAGAGACTGATAAAAAGCTTCTGGTTGGAAAGCTTAGTGTTATTGAATAACCGGACAATAAACTGATTTCCTTCTCTGATGCCATATCAAAGGGTGAATCCATTGAATTCAGGATAAAGATAAAAGAACAGAATATTAAAATAGAGGAAGAAAATAGTGGGTTGTCTGAGCTTAAGGACTATCAGCTTTTCATCAAAGACAAACAGGTCATGTCGGAGCCCATGGGAATGATATCAAAAAGTGATTCAGAAACCTTCAACTTCTTAAGCTATAGCACAGAAATAAAGGAAGGGGATAAGGTTAAACTTATCAATGGCAGGCATAACTTCAAGCTTGAAGGTAAAATTCATGTGGCTGATGTTAATAAACCTGGGGATCTTCCAAGTGCATCAAATGACGGAGTTTCAGTATTTGCAAGTGTGCTAAAAGGTGAGAAGGATTGGGAAATAAGCTTGTACTCACTATCTGATACAAAGGATGTTATCTCTTTCAGTAAGGACCTGCCATATACAGAGGATGGATATCTGTTTGAGACTGAATCAGGAAACTACAGGGCAAAATTGCCTACCTCCTGGGGTTCTGCATACATACCTCCATTAACTCTTAAGATACCAGAAACAGTTAAAAAGGGTACATTGGTGCTTCCATATGTGGAGTATGAAACCAAAGATTCTGCGGATGTTACTGTTGAACTTCCAAAGGTTGGAGCTGAAGTTGATACAGACATCAAGGTAAAGCTCGGTGAAAGTGGAATTACAATAACCAAGATATACACCGACAAGGATAATGGGGTTCCGGCTCTTCAGTTTAAAGTAGATCAAACAGAGCACAGAATAACTGGTTTCAGCCTGGAGAAAGCATCCGGTATGAGCTTTGATCCAAATGCAGGAGAAGGGGCGATACTTCTTATAGATCAAAAGGGTATGGAGGGAACCTTTAAATTCAAAATAGTAAGACCAATTTTCAGAATTCAAAAAGAGTTCAGAATCCAATTGGATTTAAAATAATTTGAATAAGAGAATAATAGTTTATAAGGAGGAGAGTGCATCTTCTCCTTACTTTTTTCTATGCTTTAAAGATACGACGTTCAACTATCAAAATCGTTAACAAAATACATAAAACTTTCTTTATATAATATCTGGAGTAAAACATTTACATCTGATATAATTGAAATGAAAACTGTGAACAAAAACGCGAATTTGTTCACTCATCATGAACAACCAGGAGGGTGTAATGAGTAAATCACTTGAAAAGTTTTTATCTGAGAACCTTGATGTATTGAAGTCCAAGGGACTGTACAACGTAATTAACGTTCTTGAAGGTGCCAATGGTCCGGTGATTAAGATTGACGGAAGAGAGCTTATCAATCTTTCTTCAAACAATTACCTTGGATTTGCAACAAACGAAAGATTAAAGAAGGCTGATATTGAAGCTGTAAATAAATACGGAGTTGGAGCCGGAGCTGTTAGAACGATAAACGGAACCATGGATATCCATTCCAAGCTGGAGAAAAAGCTTGCAGAGTTCAAGCATACTGAAAGTGCAATAGCTTTCCAGTCAGGCTTTAACTGCAACATGGGAGCTATCTCAGCTGTTATGGACAAGGATGATGCCATATTGTCAGATGAACTAAACCATGCATCAATCATTGATGGCTGCAGATTATCAAGAGCAAAGATAATCAGAGTAAAGCATTCTGACATGGAGGACTTAAGACTCCAGGCAAAGCTTGCCAAGGAATCAGGCTTATACAAGAAGATCATGTATATAACTGACGGTGTATTCTCCATGGACGGAGACGTTGCAAAGCTTCCTGAGATTGTAGAAATCGCCAAGGAATTTGATTTGATTACCTATGTTGATGATGCACATGGTTCAGGAGTCATGGGTAAGGGTGCAGGTACTGTACATCATTTTGGATTATCAAAGGAAATAGACTTCCAGATTGGTACTCTAAGTAAGGCAATTGGTGTAGTCGGTGGATATGTTGCCGGAACCAAGGACTTAATTGACTGGTTAAAGGTAAGGGCAAGACCGTTCCTATTCTCAACCTCACTTACTCCGGGATCTGCTGCAGCATGTATCGAAGCAATCGACATGATGACAGAGTCACCTGAATATAATGAGAAGCTTTGGGAAAACGGAAATTACTTGAAGGCAGGTCTTAAAAAGCTTGGCTTTAACATAGGACATTCAGAAACTCCAATCACTCCTGTCATCATTGGTGATGAGGTTAAAACTCAAGCCTTCTCAAAGAAGCTGTTTGAAGAGGGGGTTTACTGTAAATCAATAGTATTCCCTACAGTACCAATGGGAACTGGAAGAGTCAGAAACATGCCAACAGCTGCACATACTAAGGAACTTCTTGACGAAGCACTGAAAATCTATGAAAAGGTGGGAAAGGAATTAGGAGTTATTTAACTTCTGATATATTAATATGAAAAAAATACTTTTAACAGGTTCACTGGGACAGATAGGATCAGAGCTGGTTGTTAAGCTCAGAGAAATTTACGGAGTGGACAATGTAGTCGCAACAGACATAAGAACAATAGACACCAATAAGGTATGTACAGACGGTATTTTTGAAATCATCGATGTCACAGATGTTTCAGCATTAAATGAGGTTTATGAAAAATATAAGCCTGATACAATAATCCATCTTGCTTCACTGCTTTCAGCAACAGCTGAGGCAAAGCCGCAGCTTGCATGGACAATAAACATGGGAGGCTTGGTAAATACATTGGAGCTTGCCCGTGAGAAGAAGCTTCAGTATTTTACACCATCATCAATTGGAGCCTTCGGGCCATTGTCTCCTAAGAAGGATACTCCACAGGATACTATTCAAAGACCAAAGACCATGTATGGTGTTACTAAGGTTTCAGGAGAGCTTCTTTGTGACTACTACTACACAAGATTTGGTGTAGATACAAGAGGTGTAAGATTCCCTGGATTAATTTCCTATGTTGCTCCTCCAGGAGGCGGAACCACTGACTATGCCGTTGATATATTCTACGAAGCTTTAAAAAATGGCAGGTATGCATCCTATATTGATAAAGGAACCTACATGGACATGATGTACATGCCTGATGCTTTAAAGGCTATAATCGACCTTTTGGAAGCAGATCCTTCAAAGCTTATCCATAGAAATGCCTTTAATATTTCAGCGATGAGCTTCGAACCAGAAATGCTTGGCAAGGAGATCAAAAAGCATATTCCTGGATTTGAATTAACCTATGCAGTAGATCCAGTAAGACAAAACATAGCTAATTCATGGCCTGACAATATCGATGTCACCTGTGCAAAGAACGAGTGGGGCTTTACCACTGACTATGATCTTGCAGCAATGACCAAGGATATGTTAGACAAGCTGAGGATAAAGCTAAATATTGAAAAATAGAACAGGAGATCCTGATGAAAGACAGATTCTTTATTGTTAATGGCAGTGTATTGCCAGAGATCTTCGAAAAAATAATAGAAGTAAAAACCCTGCTTTCCACAAAAAAAGTGAAGGATATCACTGAAGGTGTTAAAAGGGTGGGTATTTCAAGGAGCGTATTTTATAAATACAAGGATAACGTGTTTCTTCTCTCAGAAATGAGCAAGGGAAGAAAGGCAACTCTTACAGTTCTTATTGACCATAAGCCTGGATCATTGTCTGGAGTTTTGGATGTCATGGCAAACTATAAGGCAAATATCCTTACCATAAATCAGGGCGTTCCGATAAATGATGCAGCCTATGTCAACCTTACAGTCGACATTTCCGAAATGGAAATAGACATGAAGGAGCTCATAGCGATACTTCTGACCAAAGAATACATAGCCAAGGCTGAAATCTTGGCCATGGAATAAGAGGAGTTATTCTCCATATATATCATTCAATGACAATCTCATAGGGATAATGCTACATCCTCTTGAGATAAAGTTGAAAAGGAAAAGGGATCAATAACTGGTTTAAGCCATTTTGGTCCCTTTTCCTTTTCCTAAACTATATATTATTGTGAGACTAAATGAGCCTAATTGCCCACTCAGGAACAGGAAGAGTATCCGCATTTGTCCATACAGCTGTACTTGGGAATCCTTCCATTATGGAATTAGCCTCTACAACCTGCCTTTGTTTGATTAGGGTTCCGGCTTTTACCAGGACATTTTCACCAACCTTGGAATAGTCACAAACGATAGCTCCGGGCTCAATTACTGTTCCTTCACCGATTTCGGTACCATGAATCATACAGCCCGGTCCAATAGTCACATTATCATGAAGAACTAATTTATTATCAGGTAGTAAATGAAGTACAGAATTTTCCATGATTCTCACATTTTTACCGATTATTACAGGGCCATGGCTGTTTCCTATGATTCTCACACCTGAAGCTATGACTGAGCCTTCACCAATCCTGACATCGCCTGTAATCTCAGCGGTATCGTAAATTATAGCTTTGTCTGAAATTTCAGGAAGCTTTCCGTTAAACTCAAAAATGTTCTTATCCATTTCAATCCCCCTTTCAATCTCATAAATTTGTGAATTCAGTTCGGAGATATTCAGAGTAATATCATTACCCCTCATCCTCTTTATCATATCAAGGTCTTTCTCAGTTAATTTTCTGATGACCTTTCCAGGTCTTCCGACAACCACTGATCTTTCCGGAATTACCTGTCCAGATCCTATTATTGTGCCCTCACCGAATATACAGAAATCTCCCACCTTACTGCCTGGCATAAAAATCGTACAGTTGCCTATTTCGCAAAGATTTCCAATCTCAGCCCCTATAACAACACATTTATGGCCAAAGACTGTTTTACTCCCAACTTTTACCGGAAATTCATCAGTCCCAATAATTACGGAGTTTTCCAAAAGCCAGGTAGTATCGCGGAGTTCAACATTTCCATTAATTGAAATAACATGAGAGCCCTGTCCGATATAGGTATTCTTACCACTTGTTACTTTACCACTTACTCTTGCAGATGCTTCAATCTTGATTTTGATCACCCCCAAATATAATAAATTTAACTGCACTATTCTTAAGTATTCAATGTTATTATTATCCCATTATAGGTGCAATACCAGGCTTTTGGAAATAAGTCAGAATAAAGCAGAAAAGCTCTATCTTACTGATAAAAAAACAGAGCCGGAAAACCGACTCTGTTTTTTGAATATAATATTCTGCTATTTACCTAATCCAAGAAGACTTCCTAAAAGACCTCCAAGTAATCCACCATCCTGCTGCTGGTTGCCCTGCTGATTGTCTGGAAGATTCTTCAGTGCATCATAAAGTGATCCACCTGAATTTCTGTTTAACTCATCGGAATACTGTCTGGTTAAATCCTTGGCGCTCTGATTAGTCTGGGTCTTTTTCTTTGACAGATACATCAATGCCAAAGGAGCAATGAAGGATAGAATCTTCATTATCTGAGCTGTATCCATGCCTTCCTTCTGGCTGAGCTGCTTTGAAATATTTCCGGTAGTATCATTACCGAAGATATGTCCTAAAATCTTCTGGCCATCGTTTAAGTCAATGTCCTTTGTAGTATTATAGCTTCTTGTATTGTGGTCATTCAAAGCTTTTTCAAGTGCTGATGCACCAGAATCAGTCTGTGAGTTCTGTCCCAATTTTCCTATAATCAAAGGAAGAGTCATCTTGATGATGTCTTGTACCTTGTCAGGTGAAACACCCAGTTCATTTGCCAGGTCCATGATTGATGATGCGGGTATATTAATTTGTCCTTGCTGTTGCTGCTGTTGTTGTTGTTGCTGTCTTTGTAGATTCTGGTAAGCCTGCTGCTGTCTTAAAGCCTCCTGCTGGTTCTGGTACTGCTGATTGAGCATTTCCTGCTGACGCTGTGCCTGAGACTGTGATGCTCCACCCATTCCCTTAAGCAGCATATCCAATAATTCCATAATTTTCCTCCATGTTCGTTTATTGTATTTCCATACTTTACGTTTTTAATTTTCAGTTCGATTTTTATAACGATTATATAAATTCTAAAATGAAAACCTTGAAATTTCAGTACTTTACAGAAAATTTATTATTTTGTTTCAAATCTGTTTTTATTATTTAGGGAATATAAACATCTATTCACAGGATTTTGAATAAGACCTTGAAATTTACCCATTCATGGTAAAATATATACATTGATATTGGAGGCGTAAAATGAAGACAGAATTTTATTCAAGTAACAGAGAAAGATTTATGGAAAAGCTGGAGGCAGGCTCAGCAGTAGTTTTCTTTTCAGGTGAGGCACCTAAAAAAACTGCGGATGAAAAATATGCTTATTCTCCAAACAGGAACTTTTTATATCTGACAGGTATTTCTGAACAGAATATTGCACTTTATATGGAAAAAACTGATGAAGGCCATTCCGAAACCTTGTTCATATTTGAGTATGATGAACTGAAGGCAAAGTGGGTGGGGGAAACTGTATCTCCGGAGAAGGCAGAAAGTAGTTCAGGAATTCAAGAGATTAAGTATTTACCGGAGTTCAGTAAATTCATACATACAAAAATAAAGACAAATGGAAAGACAGTCTTTTACTTTGATCTTGAAAAGGACTCTCCTGAGGGAGGCTTTGGCCAGGGTGGCAGATTCGCTCAGAAAATGAAGCAGGAATACCCGGAGTTAACCGTTAAGGATGCATATCCCTTGGTTTGCAGCCTAAGGACTGTAAAAACAAAGGAAGAAGCAGATACAATTAAAAAGGCCATTGATATTACAGGTGCAGGCATTAAAAGAATAATGCAGAATGCAAAGCCGGGTATGTACGAGTATGAATTGGAAGCTGAGTTTAATTACGAGCTTAAGAAGAGTGGAGTGAAGGATTTTGCATTTAAAACCATACTAGCTTCAGGTAAAAATGCCACAGTTTTACACTATGATTCCAATGATTCTAAAATAGGTAAAAATGATCTTGTTCTTTTGGATCTTGGTGCTGCATGGAATTTCTATTCTGCAGACATTTCAAGAACCTTCCCCATAAGCGGTAAATTCACAAAAAGACAGAGACAGCTGTATGACATAGTCTTGAAGGCACATTCCAAGGTAATTGAATTAATTGCCCCAGGAGTACATTTTAAAGCGCTTAATGAAGCTGTTATTGAGCTTTATGCAAAAGAGCTTAAAAAAATCGGGTTGATTGAAAGTCCTGAGGAGGTCAAAAAATACTACTTCCATGGAGTTTCGCACAATCTTGGTTTGGATACTCACGATGTGGGACCAAGGGACACATACCTTACAGAAGGCATGATTTTAACAGTTGAGCCTGGTCTATATATAGCTGATGAAGGTATAGGCATAAGGATTGAGGATGATGTCATGGTCACAAAAACAGGCTCCAAGGTTCTGTCACAGGATATAATCAGAACAGCAGATGAAATTGAAGAATTCATGGCCAAAAGATAAAGTAAAACTGTAGAAAGATATCAGCAATCTGTCTTGAGTATAAATCGATGTTTATTGAAAGATGGAGGTATATTTGATATTATTACAATACGCAATGAAGGGAAGAGTAGCTTTTATTAAACTCCAAGAGAGGCAGTGGCTGGTGTAAACTGCTGGTTTGATATATGTGAATATGGCCCCGGAGCATGGATATTGAACTTATAGTAGGTATCCACGGATTATCCACGTTAAGGATTTTGGGTTTAATACCCACAGAGGCAATGATTGCAAGATCATTGTGAACAGGAGTGGTAACACGTATATTACGTCTCCATGGCAGTGCCATGGAGGCTTTTTTTGGAGGAAAATATGGAGAAAAAAAGCTTTTATATCACGACACCTATTTATTATCCATCAGCAAAGCTGCACATAGGCAACACCTATACAACTGTTGCAGCTGATGCAATGGCAAGGTACAAGAGATTGAAGGGATATGATGTCATGTTCCTCACCGGAACCGATGAGCATGGTCAGAAAATCCAAAGAATAGCAGAGGAGAACGGAGTAAAGCCAATAGAATATGTTGATGGCATAGTAGAGGGTATAAAGGAGCTATGGAAGCTTATGAACATAAGCTACGACCGCTTCATAAGAACTACAGACCCTTACCATGAATCAGCTGTACAAAAGATTTTCCAGCAGCTTTATGACCAAGGGGACATTTATAAATCAGAATATGAGGGCTGGTATTGTACACCGGATGAGGCTTTCTGGACAGAGTCTCAGATTGGTCCTGAGCATACATGCCCGGATTGCGGAAGACCGGTTGAAAGGGCAAAAGAAGAATCCTACTTCTTTAAAATGAGCAAATATGCTGACAGACTGATTAAGCATATTGAAGACAACCCTGATTTTATCCAACCTGAATCAAGAAAAAATGAGATGCTTAACAACTTCCTAAGACCAGGTCTTCAGGACCTTGCAGTATCCAGAACCAGCTTTGACTGGGGAATAAAGGTACCATTTGACGAGAAGCATGTTATCTATGTATGGATAGATGCATTGTCAAACTATGCCACTGCGTTGGGATATAAAAATGATGAATACCATGATTTTGACAGGTATTGGCCTTGTGATGTCCATCTAGTCGGCAAGGATATCATAAGATTCCATACAATATACTGGCCTATTATGCTCATGGCTTTGGGAGTGGAGCTTCCAAAACAGGTTTATGGCCATGGCTGGTTGTTGTTTGATGGCGGAAAAATGAGTAAGAGCAAGGGTAACATAGTTGATCCTGTAATCTTATCAGAGCATTTTGGTGTTGATGCAATCAGATACTATTTATTAAGCGAAATTCCATTCGGATCAGATGGCAACTTCACAAACGAATCCTTTATTAAGAAGATCAATTCAGATTTAGCCAATGACTTGGGGAATCTGCTTTCAAGATCGGTGTCAATGGTTGAAAAGTACTTTGATTCGACCGTTCCGACTCCGAATACTCCTGGAGAATTTGATGACGAATTAATCAAGGTTGCCTTGGAGACTCCTGCATTAGTAGATGGGGCAATGAACCATTTCAGAATCCCTGATGCCATAGGTCATATTTGGACACTAATTGACAAATCCAACAAGTATATTGATGAAACGACACCTTGGATACTTGCCAAGGACCCTGAAAAGAAAGCAAGGTTAGGTACAGTACTTTATAACCTATTAGAATCTCTTAGATTCATAGGAATTATGATTGAACCATACCTTCCTTATACCGCAGAAAAGATATTAAAGCAGTTGAATACTGAGGTTAGGACCTTTGATTCATTGGAAAGCTTCAATGGAACAATTGCAGGAAGTAAAATAGCAAAAGGTGAAATAATATTCCCGAGAATCGATTTGGAAAAGAAGCTTGAGGAATTGGAAGAAATCAGACTTAAAAAGCTTGAAGAATCAAAAGCTGGAGATACTCCGATAACACCATACAAGCCAGAGATTACAATTGATGACTTTGCAAAGGTTGATCTTAGAGTTGCAAGGGTTAAAAACTGTGAAAATGTAAAGGGCTCAACAAAGCTGTTAAAGCTGACAGTGGAGCTTGGCAATGAAGTCAGACAAGTCATTTCAGGAATTGCAAACTTCTATAAGCCAGAGGACCTAATCGGCAAGGATATTGTCATGGTGGCTAATTTAAAGCCTGCAAAGCTTAAGGGCGAATTGTCACAGGGAATGATCCTATCTGCTGCTACCTCAGATGACGGCAAACTATTCGTTGTAACACCTGAAAAGGAGCTGCCATCAGGGTCAGTAGTCAGCTAATAAACAATATTTTTATGATTAAATTTAAACCCCTAAAAAATTTAAACAATTGACTTGGTAGATAACAGCTTGGCAAGCTAAATCCCTAAGCTTGGATATACCTACCAGAATTGTTTTATGGTGACTATTCTCAAATTAAATAGACAGCTGAAGCGCAGAATCGGTTTATTTTTAGATATCAATTCTGCGCTTAGTTGTCTTTGTCCTTGGAAATTAGCAGAATAAGTATAGAAATCTTCAAAAAAAATCACTTGTTATTTTACTAAGCTAATCCCATATCCAAATTTAAAACCAAATTCTATTTTATCTCAATATTCTAATTTCTGAGAATTATCGAATAATGCCAAAGTGAATTTTATAAAATCTTTGGTAGCAATGGTATTCATACTAGTGAACTTCTCCAGTAATCATTTACAAGGCTGAGCAAGTTTTATACAATTGGTATTAAGGGGAGGTTATTATTGTATCTACTCAATAGTAACTAACAAAGCAGACGACATCTTTAGAATATTTCTTGTAAATCAGCATTTCTAAAATAATCTAGGGGGAATTTTATGAACAAGGTACTTTTCATCATAGCCTTATTTGGCTTAGCTTCACTTCCATTATTGGCACGGGCAGTACAGGTTGCACAACGGTTAACATTTCAGACCGTCCATGCAGATTCTTCGTTATATATGTATGAATCTCCGTTGATTTATCTTCTGATATTTTTCTTAGGATTATTGTTTTATGTAGTTTATGATTATTACATGAAAAGGAGAAAAAATGGTTAACAGGGTAAAAAACAATAGTGTTTGGATACTGATGGCAGGGTTGGGCCTTATTTATGTTCTTTACTATGTATTTGATGGATATAAATATGTTGAGCAAAACTATAATATGACCTTCAGAATAATTTATCAGTTTATTGCTGTTCCCATAGTTTATATGGCAATTTCGGCAATAGTAACAAATTTAGTTTTAGATTGGAGCAATAAAAAACCCACTCAGAAAACTTCCCGTTTAAGTTTAATTATTGGGGCGGTTATGATGGTGATGTTTCTTATTTTTCTAATTGCAGGATTTAACAAAAATTATAGTTTTTTGACTTTAACAATAGGCATACTGGAAAATCCAGTGTTTTTCGCAGTAGTTGGGATATTAATTGCAATTGGTATTAGAGGTATTAAAAAAGAGAATACATAGAACTATCTGATATGACCCCCAAAAGTTAGACCAAGAATCTAACGAATGGGGGTCTGTGCATTACACGTGACTTTTTTATAGTAAGAAATAGAGTTTCTTCGGAGTAGTATGTATTAACTATCAGAAAAGAAAAACTGCCGGATTATTCCGGCAGTTTTTCTTTATACTGATCCATGGGGATAGCTTTTGTCGAATATTCCTTTTGAGAGCAAGGTTTTCTCAACCAGCTCATGGGATAAATACTTATCTACTATGTCTCTGGTTTCTATGGATAACCCACCTGCTATTGAGGCATACATTAAGCTTCTTTCAATATTTCCTTTTTTTAGGTATTCACTTAAAAACCCTGAAAAGAAGCTGTCACCTGCACCTGTTGAATCAACTGGTACAAAGTCATAGGCACTTTGTTCATAGAATCTGTCTTTGTAGTAAGCAGTTGAGCCACCTTTTCCATGGGTGCAAACAACAAGCTTTCCGGTATTACCGAGAGCTTTCATTGTTTCTCTGTATCCCATTAATCTGTCACTGGACATGAATATATAGTCTGAAACCTTAATAAAGGCATCATAATAGGGATCATTTTCAAGATAATCATGTAAGTCGCACCAAACTGGTCTTTCAGATGCGCCAACAAGATCTAAAATATCCCTGTTATAGCCAACGAGATTAAGAACGATGACATCGCATTCCTTCATCAATTCCTTTAGGACATCCCGTGACAATGCAATGGGGTTGTCAAAGTGTGGGAGATGGACTGATATTTTATTGCCGCTGTCATCAATTATTTTAAGCTTCAGATTGGTACCCATTGGATCTAAGTCATAGCTCAAGGAGATGCCATTCCCTTTAATAAAATCCCTTACCTTTTTACCGGCTTCATCATCACCCAGGACAGTGTGAAAATGCACTGATTCACCAAGCTTGGTCAAAGCAAGTGCCTTAGCTGTCCCCGATGAGCCTGCAGATTCTATATAGGCTTTGGCATCAGTAGTTCCATATAAATTTGGATTTTTTTCCACATATGCGACTCTGTCGAAGGAAGAGCCGCCGATAACCAGTATTTTTGACATTCCAGTTCCTCCCCATTGGATTATTCAGCTGCGATTGTTGTTAATTCCTCAGTGTCTAGAATAGATATATGTGTTCTGCTGGCTTTAATCAAGCCAAGGTCCTCCATTTTCTTGATTTCTCGTTGCAGTGACGTTCTTTGGACTCCTAACTTATCAGCCCATTCCTTTTTAGTAAAGGGCAAAAGTATGTTGGTATCTCCGGATTTTTCGAATTCTGACAGCAGAAACCTTGAAATGTTTTGCTTTAAGGTCTGAACTGTCACCTCATCTAATCTTTTGGTTAGCATGAATGCTTTTCCTGAGCTTACTCTTAAGAGTGTCTCCAAAAAGTTCAAGTTGATCTGGCATAGCTTCAGTACCAATTCCTTAGACAGGGTCAGGACAGCAACCTGAGTAATTGCATCAGTTGAAAGAGGATATACAGAATTGTCAGAAAACAATACATTTGGTCCTATCATTTCACCGGGACCTGCCTCACCGATTGTCAGATACCTGCCTGATGAATCTATTTTCTGGATTCTGATTTCTCCCTCCAATATTACAAATATTGAGCTGCAGACCTCTCCTTCATTGAATATGGTCTCGCCTTTGTCAAATTTCTGTATGCTATAATTGTATAGGTTCAAAATACTCTTAAGATAATCTCTGGTAAAAGTTTTAAAGAGGGGAAGTTTAATTATCTCCTCTATATAGTTTGAAATCATAGATGCCTCCTTTGATTACTCTTAGTCATATAATATCAGAAAAAACAAAGTAACAGAAAAATTATATTATTGACTTTATGGGCAGGTTAAGGAGTTTTTTTGAGAGGAAAAAGGTTAGAATTCATATTCCCTGTAAAATTAACAGCTGTGAAGTTTTCTTCATAACTGTAAAAATGGCTCAGGGAGCGGGTTTGAACATAAATATGAATATTGTATGAATGAATTGTGTAATATATTTACAATTTGTTCATTTATATAAAGGAGAATTAATGAAAATCATTGATACCCATGCACATTATGATGATGAGCAGTATGACATTGACAGGGATGAGGTCCTTTCAGATATACACAGCAAGGGAGTCACACATATTATTAACTGTGGTTCCTCACTCCAAGGCTTAAGAGATAGTATAAAGCTGGCTGAGAAATACAGCTTCATCCATGCTGCGGTGGGGATTCATCCATCGAATGGATTTGACTGGAGCGATGAGGTTGAAGAGGAAATCAGGAATCTTATGAACCATGACAAGGTAGTTGCTATAGGAGAAATCGGCTTGGATTATTATTGGGAGGATTTAAATCCATCTCATGAGGTTCAAAAGGAAATTCTTGATAAGCAGTATATTATAGCAAGGGAATTTAAAAAGCCTGCTATTTTACACATAAGAGACTCATACGGGGATATGGCTGCATTTCTAAGAAAGAATACTGATGTACCTGCAGTGTTACACAGCTATTCCGGTTCACTGGAAATTGCAAAGGAAATGACAGGTCTTGGTTATATGTTGGGAATAGGTGGGGTAGTAACCTTTAAAAATGCGAGGAAGCTCATCGATGTAGTAAGAGAAATACCAATTGAATTTCTGATGACAGAAACGGATGCTCCATATCTTACTGCAGATCCATTCAGAGGAAAAAGAAACAGGTCGGATTTAATAAAGTATGTCATAGAAAAGATAGCAGAAATTAAAAAGCTGGATCCAGATGAAACTGCAGATATTCTTTACAATAATGCGGTAAGGTTCTTTGCACTATAGACTTAAGCGACAACTTGTAAAGAAAAAAGAAGTTTTTCGTTAACAAAAAATTCATATATTTTTATAAAAACCCTTAATTATCATTGGTAATCAAGGGTTTTCAGCGTTTTTTTGACTTAATATATTGGGAACAATATAATTCTCAATTGTGGTAACTATTTAGTAGGTTTTCCACAACATGATCAGGATTTAAAAATGCCTTGGTGTACAAGGATAATTACACTAAATACCTGACTGATGATTAAGAGGTAAATATGAAAACATTTATGAAAGTAACTGCTCCAATCCTACTGTCTGCACCCATGATTCTGGATGTCAAAAGGTTAAACGAAAACCTTACAAACTATGTAACGGTTGATGTGGATGGGGTAAAAACAGAGTATAAAACACTACAGACCAATGTGGGGGCCTTCTTAAAAGAGAAGGGCATAGAATTGGATGTTCAAGATTATCTGGATAAGCCTTTTACTACTGCACTTAATAAGGAAGACAGTGTTAAAATCAAAAGAAAAATGGAGGTTGCTGTGACTGCCGATGGCAGAACAGTTACATACATAACAACAGGTGACACGGTAAGAGATCTATTAGCCAAGGAATACATCAATGTAGGTCCAATGGATAAAATGTCGCTTTCAACTGAGACTGAGCTTACAAACGGTCTTGCACTTAAAATTGTAAGAGTAACTCAAAACGAAGAAATAAAGAAAACTGAGATTCCTTTTGAAACAGTTGAGGAATTGGACAAGACCCTGGATAAGGGAATTGAGAAGATTGGAACTGAGGGAGTAAAGGGTGAGAACACAACAGTGTTAAAGCACACTTATGAGGACGGAGCTCTTGTAAACACAGAGACTTTATCTGACTCAGTTACAAAGGAACCTGTAAACAAGGTTATATTAATTGGTGACAAGCCAGAGTATATCTTTGTTAGAGGACAGGAAACCAACGTTTCTGCATCAAAATCAGGAAGCTATGTGAACTTCACACTTTCCTTCTACACAGATCTTCCGGAAGAAAATGGCGGTTATTCAGTAACAGCAATGGGAGATCCACTGCGTTATGGATGTGTTGCTTCAAACGTATATCCCTTAGGAACTAAAATTTATCTTGAGGGCTGGGGTTCATTCTTCGTAGGCGACAGAGGTGGTTCAGACTTCTACTCAGGTAACAGACTTGATGTATTCATACCAAGAAATGGTGGAGAATCAAACTCACAGTACCGTTCAAGAGTATTGTCAATGGGAAAGCCGACTGTGGGCGGATACATTAACTAGAAAGAAAATTAATTTAAAAAATATATTTTACAGAAGCTTGACCATCAGGATAAAGCTTCTGTTTTTTATTTCAGAAAAGTCATTATGCCTATCATGGGGAATTCTATCTTTTAGCTTGCCAAGGTAAATTCCGGTTGTTTTTAGTTATGGGTGGAATTTACTTTGATAAATGAAGGTAGTTTAGGATGAGGGAATTTACCCGGAGAATGGATGAGGTGTGGGACTTAGAATCAGTCACAATCTGTTATAATAAAATAGGTCGGAGGGTGATTATGATAAAGGAAATTATAATAGTTGAAGGTAAGGATGATGTGGCTGCTGTAAAGGCTGCAGTTGAAGCAGAGGTTATTTCAACCCATGGCTATGGGATTACAGTGGAAACCTTTGAAATGATCGTGAAAGCTTCAAAGGAAAGAGGAATAATCATACTTACAGATCCCGACTATGCTGGAGAATTAATCAGAAAAAGGATAAATGAATTGGTGCCGGAGGCAAAGCATGCCTATATTGCAAGACAGGACGGAGAAAAATCAGGGGATATCGGAGTTGAGAATGCTAAGCCTGAGGTAATCCGTAAAGCCATAGAGAATGCTCACGCCACAATTACTGAAAGAAGAGAAGTATTTGGGACTGAAGATCTTTTAAAATATGGACTTTTGGGCAATCCTGCCTCAAGTAAAAGACGGGCAAGATTGGGCAAGCTTTTAAACATTGGCTATGCAAACGGCAACCAGCTGGTTCAAAGACTTAATAATTATGGAATAGAAAGAGAGGAATTCGAAAGGGCTGTTGCCACTCTCGATGAAGCCGATGAATGATTTAAAAACCAGGGAACTGGTTAAGGAATGGGGATTTAAATTTACTAAATCACTGGGGCAGAATTTTTTAACTGATAAACAGGTGGTTTCAGATATCATCAAAGGGTCAGGGATATCGTCTGAGGACCATGTCATAGAAATAGGGCCTGGTTCCGGAGCTTTAACCAATGAACTTTTAAAGGTGGCAAAGCATGTCACCTCAGTTGAAATCGACAAGGACCTTATCCCCATGCTGGATACTGAGTTCAAAGACTATGAAAATTTTACGTTGATAAATGAGGATGTCTTGGATATTGATTTTAAAGACCTCCTTTTAGATATGCCTGTAAAGATTGTGGCAAACCTGCCATATTATGTTACAACTCCGATTCTTTTAAAGCTTCTGACTGAAGACTTCCAGTTTGAGTCCATTACAGTAATGATTCAAAAAGAAGTGGCAGAAAGAATATGTGCAGAACCCGGGGGAAAGGACTATGGAGCTCTATCATTATTAGTCCAATACCATACAATTCCTGAAATTATAAGGGTTGTTAAGCCGGAATCCTTCATGCCTAAGCCTAAGGTGGATTCAATAGTCATAAAGCTTACGGGAAGGAAGGAAAAGAAGGTCCATCCATTGGATGAGGAGCTGTTTTTCAAGGTTATCAGACAATCCTTTTCCATGAGAAGAAAGACCTTGAATAATACCTTGAAGCCCCTTGGATATACCCCTGAAATCATGGCTGAAGCCTTTAAAAAGGCTGGAATTGATCCGGTCAGAAGAGGAGAGACCTTATCCATGGAGGAGTTTTGCAAGCTGTCTGATGAGCTTTTAATTGGTGCAAGGGGTGGAAATGATGAAAAAAACCAGTAAGCTGATTTCAGCATTGATTCTGATGATACTTGTGTTGTCAGGCTGCAAATCCATATTGAAGCTGACCTATAAAAACCAGGATTTTGAGTGGGTCAACAAGGATAATATTGCAAAGATAATAATCCAAAGTACCAGGGATAAGGGCTTCAGATTTGTGGTAACAGATGAGGGGACAATAAAGGAGCTATATGACTCACTATCCTCAGCTATGCCTGTTGATGGGAAGAACCCCTTGGCTCCGGACTATATTTTTGAATTCAATACATATAAGAATGAGGTTTTAAAGTACTACTATACTGCTGGAGTCACAGCAGAAGAAACACTGGGCAATCTTTATAACGACAATGATACCTATATAGTAATGAACAGGATAGACAATAACATTATTAAAAACTTGTTTGCTTTAAGAAAGCCTGTTGATTTTAAAACAGGGTATTATGGAGCACTGTTGGAAGCAGTAAAGGCAATAAGGGCGGATTTCCCCGATGGAACCATAGGCATACTATTGGCTGATGACAAGGAAATGCTGAAGTATCAACTCTCTTTTGAAATAGAAGAATTTACTGCAAAGCTATCTGAAATAAATGCAAAGATAGTTTCTAAAAATTCGGAGGCCGATATCATAGCTGCTCCGGTTACCTGGGGTTATAAGACCAATCTATATAAGGCAGTTTTAGAAGTAAAGAGCACTGAGTCCAAAACAAATAAAAACTACTACATAGTCAACAAATACACCAATGAGACCTGGACACCTGAAATTTCAGGAACAAGGCCTGACGGGTTCTAAGAAAGGATATACAGATGGCCATCAAATGTAATTCATGTGCATTGAAACCAAAATGCAGAAAAGATAAAAAATGTGAACTGTTAAAACCTAAATACGGAAAGATTACACACATTGTCGGAGTTATTTCTGGCAAGGGTGGAGTCGGTAAATCAACTGTGACAGGATTAATGGCAGTGATGCTCAGAAAGCTTGGTAAAAAAGTGGGAGTCCTTGACGCGGATATTACCGGTCCTTCCATGCCAAGGTTCTTTGGCATAGAAGAAGAAAGGTCCGGGTACAGACCAACTGATGATC
>JASDTM010000041.1:0-509 GCA_041891535.1 Clostridiaceae bacterium | reverse complement strand
GATCCAAATGAAATCAGACTTATGCCAAGAACCTCAGACCTTGGCATAACTGTACAATCCATGAATCTTATGATAGACGAAGAAGAGCCCGTAATGTGGAAGGGGCCGATATTATCCAATGTTTTAACCCAGCTTTTTACAGATACAGACTGGGGTGATTTGGATTATCTTCTGATAGACATGCCTCCTGGTACAGGCGATGTGGCAATTACCATTATGGATAAATTCCCAGTGGACTACCTGGTCATTGTATCTACACCTCAGAATCTTGTAACGATGATAGTCAATAAGATTGTAAATATGGCTAAGAAGCAGGAGATTCCGATAAAGGGTGTCATCCAGAATATGAGCTACTTAATATGTGATGAATGTGGTAAAAAGCATAATGTATTCACCAAGAACAGTGCAAGTGAAATAAGTGAGAAAATGGGACTGCCTATGATTTGTGAACTGCCAATTGATCCATTGTTCACTGAATATCTTGAAATGGGTCAGGCTGAGCGGTATGC
>JASDTM010000040.1:0-4265 GCA_041891535.1 Clostridiaceae bacterium | reverse complement strand
TGCTTTGGGAGCATGAGGTCGCAGGTTCGATCCCTGTCACCCCGACCATTCTATTTAAAGAATAAAAATAACCTGCAAATTGCAGGTTTATTTTTTTTACCCAACATGGCAAAATTAGATTAATGCACCATTAGCTCAGTCGGATAGAGTGAAGGTTTCCGAAGCCTTAGGCCACTGGTTCGATCCCAGTATGGTGCACCATTCTACTAATAAAGTTAGAGATACCAATTTTTCTTTGGTATCTCTTTTCTTGTATAGAGAAAACCATACATTGGACGCGCGGATTTTTTTGTTTTAATATAAAATTGATTCTAATGTAATGATTCTGTTCAATTATAAGAAAATTTTTAAAATCTAATCAATTATTTTATTTTTCGAAATCTTCCTTAGATACTTAATCAAAAGTTTATGGTTGGTGGTTTTATAAAGCAACCCAAGGCTCATTAAATCATCTATGTTCAACTGGAACAATTTATCATAATTGATACGAAGATCATCGAACAATAATGACTCAAAAGCCTGAAGGTTTGCTACAGGAGATATAGTGTAGAGCTTATCACACAAAGCTTTCTCTGGATCTGCAATAAAAAAGACGTCTTTACCTTCTATCACAATCCGAATACCAAGGGGATACACTTGCCTTGGGATATCTCGATAGGTGAATAAACCAAAATCCGTCTTGAATTGTTTTTTCTTCTTCTTATCATAAGTAGCAGAAGTATAAGTGTATACTGCTTCGGGGATAAGATTCCAGTAGGATAACGCATAGTCAAATGACAAGTATGAAGGGCCATAGATGCTTGCAGCCAACAGGTATCCAGGTGTTGCATTGTCATCTACATATAACCCTCGAACAACTCGAAAGACATCATCTCGTGAAACCATACGTGCCAATTTATTTGAGGGATAACTGTAGTCTTTTAATCCATCAAGGAGCATTGCTGTAGTTTTAATCATATTTTCACCTCTTAATGGAATAATCCTCCAATATCCGGTGAAAATCAAGTCTTAATTGATTTAAAGTTTTATTATAAGGTTCAATCCATTGATGTAAATTTGTAGCTTAATTGAAATTTGAATTCTGCTGTGATATTTTTAGATAGGAAAGAACACTTAACATATCAAGTAAACCAAGAGGAGGGATTTAATATGAGATTGTTTAATATTATTGAAATCAAGAGAGAGGTAGTAACAGAATAGAATGAATGGGGCTTGTTGATAAAAGCCCTGATTAATAACTCTTGGGAGCTTAAATACACTGTTTGTCACTTTGATTAGGGACTCTTTATGAACCGCAGTAATAGCCTAGGAGCTGTTACTGTGGATTTTTTGCGCCATTTTTTGATTCTGTTTTGTTTGGACATTATTTATAAAGAAAGGTGTTAAATGAGTATAGTAAAAAAAGGTTTTGTAACAACTGTCCATAAGGACAGATATGAAGTATTTGTCGAGGGGAAATCCATATTCGCCAGACTTAAGTCAAGTGTTTACCACTTGGGGTATGATGCAGTATTCCCTATTGTTGGGGATAATGTGGATGTTGAAGTAAATGAATCTGGTGATAGTATTATCACTAATACCAACCCCAGAAGGACAGTTTTTTCAAGGAGAGATCCGGATATCGGAAAAGGTCAGCAGGATATTGCTGCTAATTTTGATTATGTTTTTATATTCATGTCATTAAACATGGATTTCAATTTGAGGAGGCTTGAAAGGTACATTACTGTGTCCTGGGAAAGTGGTGCTACTCCTGTTGTTGTTCTTGTGAAGTCAGATCTTGCTCAAGATAAAGAATTCTTGATAAGGCAGGTCGAGGAAGTTGCAATAGGGGTGGATGTAATAGCTGTTAGTGTTGTAAACGGAGAAGGGCTTGATAGACTGGATAAATATCTCAGTCCAGATAAAACAATTGTATTTTTAGGTTCTTCTGGTGTGGGTAAGTCTACACTAACTAACCATTTATATGGAATAGATGCAATGAAGACAGGAGGTATCAGAGAAGCTGACTCCAAGGGACATCATACAACTACTAGAAGGCAGATGATAATACTGGAAAATGGAGCCAGAATTATAGATACACCAGGAATGAGAGAGCTTGGAGTAATTGGAGTTGAAAAGGGATTGGACTCCAGTTTCGCAGATATTTCAGAGCTTATCAGGAATTGTAGGTATTCAGATTGTACACACATTTCTGAACCTGGATGTGCTGTTATAGAAGCAATTGAGGATGGGAGTCTTGATCCATCAAGATGGAGGAGCTACCTCAAAATTCAAAAGGAATCCGAATATAGAAAAAGAAAAGAAGCTGCCGGGTTCAAGGAAAAAGGTGGCAGGAAAAAAGATATCTCAATAAGCATTAGAAAGATGAAAAAGAACACAAATGAATTTTAGGCTATTAAAGCTAATATTTTAAGAGTGGAGATAAAATGATATATCTTTGCAGAACCAATTCAATAAACTAAAAATAGCCCCAGTGATGGGGCTATTGGTTTGTACATTATTGTTTAAGATTTTAGAAAACAATACTAAAAGATTAACCGTGAACTACTACTTTCAACTGGGGATCAATTTCATATTATCAATTGAGATTAATCATTTACGTACCAACCCTTACAAATATCAACCCACTCAGTGAATGAGCTGTACTTGATAAATTCATCCAGCGACAGTGTAACTGTGCTGTTAAGGCTGCCCCCTGCAGTATATATTGTTTCGAATCTCTTCAAAGAGATATCAAGATATACAGGGACGCCTTCTTTTATTGTGAAAGGGCATACAGCTCCAGGTATGTGACCAACTAAAGCTTCAACCTGGTCTCCTGGGAGCATTATAGCTTTTTGATGAAACCTGCCTTTGAATTTCTGATTGTCTACCTTGGCATCTCCTGCCATTGAGGTAACAATTGGCTTGCCATCAATGATAAAGGACATGGTCTTTGCTATTTGTGCAGGCAAACAACCAATGGATATTGCCGCATTTTCCACTGTATCTCCAATACTTTCTCTAACAATTACCCTGTCACCTAATCCTTGCTTTTCGAAAAAGCTTTTTACATTCTCATAAGACATATTTTTCACCAAACTCCTTTTCTTGGATTAATTATATTAGGGATGTTAAAATAAGAAAAACGAATAATTCTAATAGTTATATTAGAAAAGGAGATGTGTGAGATTAACAGATATATTGCCCTCCAAAAAATATTAGAAATGGGTAGTTTTACAAAGGCAGCTGAAGTATTGGGATACACTCAATCTTCAATAAGTCAGATGATTGCATCTTTAGAAAATGAGCTTTCAATAAAACTTCTTTTGAGATCAAGAACAGGTGTGAAACTTACACTTGAAGGGGCAGCTCTATACCCATTGATAGAACAGAGCATAAATCAATACAGGATAATGCAGGAGAAGGCTAATGAGATAAAGGGATTGGAAACTGGAATCATAAGAGTCGGTACAATTTCAAGCGTAACATGTCATTGGATGCCACAACTTATTAAGGGATTTCAAGAGATGTACCCTAAGGTTCAGTTTTTATTCCATCAAGGAGATTACACGAGTATTTCTGAATGGATCAGAACAGGGGAAGTAGATTTCGGATTTATTTCGCCATATGCAGCACCAGATCTTAAAACTATATCAGTGAAAGAAGGTGAAATGCTTTTAGTTTTACCCAAGAATCACGAACTAGCTAAAAGGAAAAGAATAAAACTTGATGAGATAACAGAGGATCCATACATTCTACTTGAAGAAGGACAATTCAATGAACCACTCAGCGCATTTAACTCTGTAGGCTTATCCCCTAACATCAAATACACAATACATGATGACTATGCAATTATGACAATGGTTGAAGCGGGATTAGGAATTAGTATAATTGCAGAGCTAATCTTAAAAAGATCCAACTATAATATAATCTCAAAACCACTTGATCCTCCAATCTATAGAAACCTGGCAATTGCATTTAAAGACAGAGACAGCTTGCCGGTAGCTAGCAAATATTTCATAGACTATATCCTCAAGAATAAGCAGATACTCTTGTAACAATTAGGGTATAGCAATATTAAGTAAACTATCAATAAAATTGTTAAACATCGGATTTTAAAAAATCATAAGGTGCAAAGCTCACCGAGACTATAAAATTTATTATATTTCTAAAAGTGAATAAACTTTGAACAGATTTATGCTAAAATTAGCTAAAAAATATGCTAATTAAAATCTATATTCAGGTGGTTTGCTATGAAAAAAATATTGTCATTATTCTTATGC
>JASDTM010000039.1:0-4351 GCA_041891535.1 Clostridiaceae bacterium | reverse complement strand
GGAGTGGAGAACCTACTAGAAGTCCGTCAGCTTCCTACATTTTCTGAATCCAGAGGTTGACATCATCTCCTGTCTATACCCATTTCTCATCCCTGTGTTTTGCACCCATTCCACAGGCTATACATTCCTTGACTGGAGCACCACCAATGTTGAGCATTTCTGTCTCAATGCCTTCTTTCTCCAATTCTACCATTACCATTTTCAAAGCCTGGCTTGTATTTCCTTCTTTTCTTGGACTTCCGTTTATAGCTAACAGCTTCATATTATCCCTCCATTGACATGATTTATCCCTTTAACCTAATTATATACTAATAAAGGGTTTATTTATTCAGCCTTTTTCAGTGGTTACATAGTTATTAACAATCTTTGAAAATACAAGTGTTCTCCCCACGGCTACTAATCATTCGTCGTATAATATAATCAATTTCATGTATAACCATGCAATTATAACTAATTCATCCATGTTACATTATCTGAATTCAGCCGTTTCTTTCAATTGACCACTGCTTTTTATTTGACCAATTTTTTATCAACAGGAGGTATTATGCTTAATCTGGACAAAATGAGAGAACTTTATGAGGATGAGCTAATCGAAATTAGACGAGACCTTCATATGAACCCGGAACTCAGCTTTAAAGAGTTCAATACCACACAGAAAATCAAGGACAAGCTTACAGCATTGGGTGTGGAAATTATAGATCTTGGAATCCCTACAGGAGTAATAGGCCTGCTTAAAGGAGAAGAGGACGGCCCTACCATTGCTTTAAGGGGAGATATTGATGCTCTCCCCATTTTCGAACTGAATGATGTTCCATACAAATCCAAGGTTGAAGGTGTCATGCATGCCTGCGGACATGATTTTCACACAACCTCAGTTCTTGGAGCAGCTAAAATTTTATCCTCAATGAAAAATGAGCTAAAGGGCAACGCCATGTTTATATTCCAGCCGGCTGAGGAAATAAACAGAGGTGCCCGACTAATGGTTGAAAAGGGACTTTTCAAAAAAGTAAAAACCGACCTGGTTTTTGGCCTTCATAATAACCCTGAAATACCATGGGGTAAAATTGCAATCAAACGGGGCGGTTTAATGGCTGCTGTTGATACTTTAAGAATAAGGGTGATTGGTAAAGGTGGACATGGTGGAATACCTAACGCTACAAAAGACCCTATAATAGCAGCAGGAGCCATGCTGGTCAATTTACAATCCATAGTTGGCAGAAATGTCAGTCCCTTGGACCCAGCTGTTATATCCATTGGTACCATTCATTCAGGAACTGCAAACAATATAATTTCAGAGCTCGTAGAGATGTCTGGTACAGTCAGAAGCTTCAGGCCTGAGGTCAGGGATCTACTCGAAAAAAGAATAAAGGAAATGCTTAATAATACCGCAGCTGCCTATGATGTCAAGGTGGAAATAGACTATATCAGAGAGCAGGCAGCTGTAACCAACAGTGATGAAATGACAGATCTTGCCTATGCTGCAGCTGAAGAAATAGTCGGTGCTGATGGAATTGTAGATCCAACACCTTCCATGGGAGGAGAAGATTTTTCTATATTCATGGATGAGATACCTGGATTCTTCTTCTGGTTGGGAGTTGGAAACAAAGAACGTGATATGAACTACGTTTGGCATAATCCAAGGTTTGACGGTGATGAAAGAGCCATGATATATGCTTCAACTGTCATGGCAAATATGGTTTTAAAGGGAATCGAACACATCAATAATAAGAAAAAGAGGTGACAAATTTGAAAAACTACAAACTGCACTTATTAGTACTTGCCATCGTTATTGTTTCTGAGTTGATTGGAGTTATAAACATTCCTCTCGGTGTAGGCAGAATAGTTTTACTGCCAATGCTGTACGCAATGGTAATCGGAGTATTGATCACTCCTAAGTTTCTGAATATTGCCAAGGAAAAGGAAATGACTGATGCAGGATCTTTGATTGGTCTTACTTTAATGCTTCTAATGGCAAAGTATGGTACAAACATCGGTCCAACACTTCCAAAGATTTTGGCTGCAAGCCCCGCACTTATACTTCAGGAATTCGGTAATATCGGAACAGTTCTTCTAGGTGTCCCTGTGGCTGTATTGATTGGTCTTAAAAGAGAAGCAATTGGTGGAGCACACTCAATCTCCAGAGAACCAAACGTTGCACTTATCGGAGATAAATTTGGTTTAGACAGCGAAGAAGGTCAGGGAGTTCTTGGAGTATACATAGTTGGTACTGTATTCGGCACAATCTTTATAGGACTTATGGCAAGCTTCCTGGCTGCAAATACTCCACTACATCCTTATTCATTGGCAATGGCATCCGGAGTAGGCTCAGCCAGTATGATGACTGCAGGAGTCGGAGCATTGGTTGCAATGTTCCCGGACATGGCAGAAATGATTACTGCCTTTGGTGCTACAAGTAACATGCTGTCAGGACTAGACGGACTGTATATGTCACTTTGGCTTGCACTTCCACTTTCAGAGTGGTTGTACAAAAAAGTATATAAGATGAAGTACAAAACAGATCCTGAACCCCCAAAAACAAAGGAGGTAGTATAGTATGAAGCTTAAAGAATCCGTAATAGTTTTATTAATTACAGCGGCTATTTCCCTTGTAGGAAATTTTGTTGGATATAAAGTAAACATGCTGGAAGCAATCCCGGGAATGCTTATTCTTGTTGCCATAGCTGCAGCAGGTATTATCCTGGCTGATGTTCTTCCGATTAAGATACCAAGTGTTGCATATATTGTAACCCTCTCAACGATCCTTACAGTCCCTGGATTCCCAGGTGCAGCAGTTATATCAGTATATGTTTCAAAGGTTAATTTCCTTGCACTGGCTACACCTATCCTTGCCTATGCAGGTATCTACACCGGTAAGAATCTTGACTCCCTTAAGAAAACAGGTTGGAGAATATTCGTACTGGCAGTATTTGTTATGATCGGAACCTATGTAGGATCAGCTGTCATTGCAGATGTAATCCTAAGAATGATGGGACAGATCTAAGCACTTTAATCTAGCTGATTTCAAAAAATCTGATACTTAATACCAGATGATAATAGATGATAAAAGATAACATCTTAAATAGGAAAAACCAGGCGAAAGCCTGGTTTTGAATTTTGTTTAATACACTAATCTATATCTCACCCTTTATTGCAGCCTTGGCAACTGTATACGGAGATGCAAGATAAATCTCTGCTTCCTTTGCTCCAATTCTGCCTGGTGAGTTTCGAATTGTAGTGGTTATTGCAACATCATCAGGTGATAATACACCGAAATGCTTTCCTGGGCAAGGACCACAGCCTGGTGGCATTATGACTGCTCCACTGTCTCTGATTATTCTGGTAAGTCCTTGCTTCTCCATTTCATCAGCCACATTGTTTGATGCCGGAGTGACAATAAGAGTTACATCCTCAGCTATCTTATTATCTTTCAAAATTTCTGAAGTAACTAGCATATCCTCCATCCGCCCAGCTGAACATCCACCAATTATTGCTACGGAAATCTTTTTACCTTCAAGTTCTTTAATCTCATGAACATTGGTAGGTCCCGGAGGTGCTGCCAATAGTTGGTTTATTTCAGATACATCTATTGCTATAACAGTTCCTTCATCCTCATAGCCTTCTGGCTCAATATAGGCAGTTACAGCTCCGGCTTCTGGTATCAGATTACATACAGCCATCTTACTGTCCATTGATGCTGAATTAATATATGTGCCCTTAAAAGCTACGGCCTTACCTTTTATATTGTCTCCATGGTTTCCCAACAGATACAGTGCAACATCCCTTGCCATAACGTTCTCTTTTAATTCACCATTAAGGTAAATTGTTATAACCTCTGGAACTTTTAAGGTATATAACCCTGTATTCAGTGATGGTACAAGCTTTTCACCTGTGACTGAGAATGCAATTGATCCTCTTGCTCCAGCAGTTGCCACATGTCCGTCAGCTCCCACAAGAATCATTCCGGGCTTAAGCTCTTCCCGTTCTGCAATAACCTGGTGAAGTACGCCTTCACCATGGTTATACAGCTCACATTTACCATCTTTACAAACCTCAGCCAATTCTTTTTGTATGGCACGATCCTCTACTGTTGGTGCAGGATAGGCATGGTCCACAGTTATTATGAATTTCTTGCCTTCTGCCAGTTTAAGTTCGGTTTCCTTCCATGCATTTAAAACCTTAGGCCAGGTTCCGTCGTGTCCTAGTAACAGATCCACTTTAACAGTGATTTCATTCCCTGATTCTACCTTCTCTAATCCTGATGCTGCAGCCAAGGATTCACTCAAGTACTTAATGTCAATCGCCTCCCTGTCTTAGTCATTTACGTTTTTCAAATCAGATTCTTCTTTTTATC
>JASDTM010000038.1:0-4351 GCA_041891535.1 Clostridiaceae bacterium | reverse complement strand
GTATCATCCATCAGTATATCTGCTTTAATAACAAGATTCCTTGCTGAAGTAACATACTCATTTCCTATGGACACAAGGTCAGTTTTAACACCAGCTCTTCTTAATATATCAACAACGGCAACCAATTCTATCTCTTCAAATCCATCTGCAAATAGTACAGCAATTCTCTTCATGTTGTAGACCTCCGTTTAATTGTATTTTTGAATATCTTGTTGTAATTATAACATTTATCAAAAGTCGTTACATTTAGACCTCATCTCTTTTACTTATATGTAACACTTGCTATAAATTCATTTAAAACTGTTTTAAATATTGAAGTACCCTTACCTGCCCTGTTCTGCATCTTGATTGTATCAACAGCTATATTTGCTTTACTGTCTGCACTTGTTTTAAGAGAAATAGTTGTAATTTCATCTGAAATTGCTCCGAATACTACTTGATCATCCTCTTTAAGAGCAATACCCGATACACCAGCAGCAGTTCTGCCAAGTAAGCTTAAGTTCTGCGCCGGGAATTTAATAGCCATACCCTTAGAAGTTACTAACAGTATTCTGTTGTTTTCAGTATCTGTTAAAGTATCACAGAATATGAGTTTTTCAGCTGGGCTTCTGAATTTAGTTATTAAAAGACTTGAGCCATTTGTAAGTAGGTTATCCATTGTCATTTTCTTGATCAAGCCATTTGTAGATGCCATTACAAGGGTTTTCTCCAAATCCATGAAGTCAGCAGTAAACGCGTGGACTATCTTTTCTGTCTTTGGATCAAAGTCATATAGATCAGATAACTTCATCGGAGATGGAATATCTTCAAATATATATCCAGGAATCTTATGAGCCATACCGTTGTTTAAAATTAAAATTACAGACTTATTTGAATCACCCTCAATATATCTGAATCCAGTTTTCTTCTTACCGGTGGCTTGTTTAATCTCACCCTTTTCATCCATCTCCAGGCTGAATACTTTAGTTTCAAAGTCATACTCATATGTAACTTTAATTATTCTGTCCTTTGAAGGTATGTCTGCAAATCTGTCTGGGTTGATTATCTTTTCTTTAACCTCACACTCTCCCTCTGGTACAGTGAAGTTAAGTCCCCTTTCAGTTTCAACTCTCATAAACATTGGGAAGGTTAAGAATTCATGGTCTGAATCCTCTGGGATTTCATCAAATCCATTCATTTCATCATCACTTATTTCAGACAATATCTCAGAACCACCGATTGTTGGCATTACAGCGGATCCATCCTCAGGTAATAAGGAGTGTATCCTGTTGTCAGTGAGCTTTAATCCATCTTCTATAATTACACCAAACAGTCTTTCACCTTCAATAAGCTTTAAAGCAACTATTTTGGCATATTTTGAATCAAAGTTCTCTCCAAGAGTTCTCTTTATACCACCCTTGTCAGTGATTAACTTAAATATCATTGATTCAGTGATGTTTTTAATACTGAAAGCTGATACAACCTGTTCTTCATCTGCCAATGTAAGCTTTCCAAATTCATCGAATCTTACACCACGCTCTTTCCATTTAAGCTCAGGTATCCTTTGTGATTTGAACCTATAAAGATTACCAATGTTTGTGAATACAAGGATATCATCCAAGGTATTAGTCTTAAACACACAGGCTATCTCATCCTCTTCTCTTAAATCAATTGCAGTTATATCTGAAGATGATCTTTGATAGCTCTTTAAAGGTACTTTCTTTATAAAGCCTTCCTTTGATAAAGTAACCATGGAGTCCTCTACCAGAATCAGCTCCTCAAAGCTGATTTCAGCAGTGTCTTCATCATCTATGATTATAGTTCTTCTTGGATTGGCATATTTCTTCTTAATATCCTGAAGTTCTTTCTTTATTAGCTTTAAAAGAACCTTCTCATCATTTAAAATTGCTTTAAGCTTTGCAATAAGGGCTTCTAACTCATTGCTCTCCTTGATATATGCTTCCATCTCAAGACCAGTCAGTCTATATAGCATTAATTCAAGAATTGCATTAGCCTGTATTTCAGTAAACCCAAATTTTTCTCTGATATTTTTGTTTGCATCAGCTTTATTAGAAGATGCTCTGATAGTCTTAATCAGTTCATCCATTACATCTATGGCCTTCATAAAGCCCTGGACAATATGGTATCTTCTCTCAGCAGTCTCAAGCTCTTTCTTGGTTCTTCTTGTTACTACTTCTTTCTGATGCAAGATATAGGACTCAAGCATTCCCTTTAAACTGAAGGTTTTAGGTTTTCCGTCATCTATGGCAACCATATTGAAATTTAAGTTACTTTGAAGATCAGTCTTTTTAAGAAGATACTTTAATACCTTCTCTGCATGATCTTCAGAAGTGTTACGCCTTAATTCAATAACAGCTCTGATACCATTTCTGCCTGACTCATCACGTATTTCTGAGATTGCCTCCAAAGCCTTCTGGTGTCTTTTATCCCCAGTTAAATCAGAAATAGTCTGGACAATCCTTGATTTATTCTTTCTATAAGGGAATTCAGTTATGACAATGGCAAGCCTGCCATTGTCCAGCTTTTCCACATCGCACTTAGAACGAAGAACTGCCTTACCCTCACCAGTCTCATATGCAGATAATATGGCATCCCTGCCAATGAGATAACCACCTGTGGGCAAATCTGCCCCCTTAATATAGTCCATAAGTTCTCTGGTATTAAGCCCTGGCTTATCTATCAAAGCGCAGGTTCCATCGATAACCTCACCCAGGTTATGGGGAGGTATGTTAGTAGATAACCCAACTGCAATACCAAAAGATCCGTTTACCAATAGGTTTGGAAATCTTGCAGGTAAAACAACAGGTTCTACCTCAATATCAGAGTAGTTTGGTTGAAAGTCCACTGTGTCCATTTCTATGTCTTCCAATAGCTCCATGGATATTGGAGACAGCCTTGCTTCTGTATACCTCATTGCAGCTGCGGAGTCACCATCTATTGAACCCCAGTTACCCTGGCCATCTATTAAAGGTTCTCTTGTGGAGAAACTTTGAGCTAAAATAGTCATTGCATCATAAACAGATGAATCACCATGGGGATGGAACTTACCCATGATATCACCGACTATTCTCGCTGATTTATAAAAAGGTTTATCAGGATATGCCTTTAACAGATAAGCTCCATAAAGAATCCTTCT
This sequence comes from Clostridiaceae bacterium, assembly GCA_041891535.1. Classification (GTDB taxonomy): domain Bacteria; phylum Bacillota; class Clostridia; order Clostridiales; family Clostridiaceae; genus JG1575. The sequence continues at coordinate 1,215 of JASDTM010000038.1, read as the reverse complement.
ATGTACAGGTTTAAGACCGTCTCTTACATCAGGCAGAGCACGGTCTCTAGCAACTTCCACTGCATATGGGAGGTAATTATCTGGCATTGCCTCTTCCATGGGATAATCTATGATGTTATGATCCACCGGTATTCTGTTCTTAGCCATAATTATCTCCCTTAAAACTCAGCGTAGGTATATAAATAATTTTTTCTAGGTTCTACAACATCACCCATTAATAGTGAAACCATTCTTTCAGCCTTTGCAGCATCGTTGATGTTCACCTTTAATAGAGTTCTGGTCTCAGGATTTAAAGCAGTCTCCCAAAGCTGGTCTGCATTCATCTCTCCCAAGCCCTTGTATCTTTGAATCTGGTAACCAGGACCAATCTTTTTCTTGCATTCTTCCAAATCTTCCTGAGAATAAGCATAGATATAGCTTTCCTTATCCTTATTCTTTTTATAAACCTTGAATAAAGGTGGCTGTGCCAAGTATAAATGACCATTTGCAATAAGAGGTCTCATGTATCTGTAGATATATGTCATCCACAAGGTTCTGATGTGGTAGCCATCCACGTCAGCATCACTCATTATTATTATCTTGTCATACTTTAAATCCTTCTCCACATAGTTATCCAAGGTTCCAGTACCTACTGCAGCATTGAATATCTTTAGCTCCTCAGAAGCAAGAACATTTTCAAGCTTTTGCTTCTCAGTATTCATTATCTTACCCTTACTCGGCATAATGGTCTGAAATAATGAATCACGGGCTTCCTTTGCAGTACCACCTGCAGAGTCACCCTCAACCACAATAAACTCATTTACAGTTCTGTCCTTGCCTGAGCAGACATGTATCTTACCGGCAAGGGGGGATGTACCCTTACCAATCTTTTTTCTTTCAGCATCAGAAATCTTCTTTATCTTGTCTCTTCTTCTTGCCGCCTCTAAGGCGTTATTAATGATTAAAGAAGCTGTGTCCTTGTTGTCCTCTATCCATTCTGAACACTTGGTATAGGATAAATCATTCATTAAAGTCTGAGCTTCAGTATTACCAAGCTTGTTCTTGGTCTGACCTTCAAACATTGGATTTGTAAGCCTGACCTTTACTATTGCAGTCATACCTTCTCTTAAGTCATCACCTTCAAAGTCTTCCTTATCCTTGATTAACCCAAGTTTTTTACCCCACTCCTTAAATGCCCTTGTCATACCGGTTTTAAAGCCTGTCTCATGTGTACCT
>JASDTM010000037.1:0-4422 GCA_041891535.1 Clostridiaceae bacterium | reverse complement strand
CTGGTGGAGTTGCGGGAGACGATATAACACAGGGTCTTCCACGTATAGAGGAGCTTTTCGAAGCCAGAAAACCAAAGGGTCTTGCAATAGTATCAGACACTGAAGGTACAGTCAGAATCGAAGAAACCAAGAAGAAGAGAATTATCTACGTTTTAGCTGATGACGGAATTGAATATAACTATGACATTCCATTCGGCTCAAGACTTGCTGTTGAAGAAGGCCAGAGAGTTGAAGCAGGAGACGAGCTCACTGAAGGATCCATAAATCCTCATGACATCATGAGAATAAAGGGTGTGGACGGAGTCAGAAAATATATCCTGTCTGAGGTTCAGAAGGTTTACCGTCTCCAGGGTGTTGATATCAACGATAAGCATCTTGAAGTGGTAATTAGACAGATGACAAGAAAGTTCAAGGTTTCAGAAGCGGGCGGAACAGATCTTCTGCCGGGTTCAATGATTGATATCTTCGACTACAATGAAGCAAACAACAAGGCCAGGGAAGCGGGCTATACTGAAGCTACCGGAGAGCAGGTACTTTTAGGAATAACCAAGGCATCACTTGCAACGGATTCCTTCTTATCTGCAGCATCCTTCCAGGAAACCACAAGGGTTCTTACAGATGCAGCAATAAAGGGTAAGATAGATCCACTTTTAGGACTCAAGGAAAACGTCATAATAGGTAAGCTGATACCAGCAGGTACCGGTATGACAAGATATAGAGCAATTAAGTTAAACACTGATGATGACATCAAAATTGAGAACGAGGTTTCATATCCAAGATATGACTCCAAGGATCTCATGGGCAATGACAAGGATTATGCCGACCTCTTCAATGACAATCTGCCAGAAGACTAGGAAATTTTCCAATACCATTGACTGAGACGTCGTAAAGTGGTAAAATTGAGATTGCGAAATTATGAACCTGAATGTTTTCATTCAGGTTCAATAATTGCAAAAAATTAAAGAGCATGAGGATTTAAGTTAAATCCAGGTTAGTTCTTTATTGAATCCCTTACAAACCTATTTCATTGATATAGAATGTTAAGGTGTTCGTTAAGATAAAAAATAAAAAGCACGGAGGTGAAAAAATGCCAACCATCAACCAACTGGTCAGAAAAGGAAGACAGACTGTTGAGTACAAATCAAAGTCTCCAGCCCTTCAGTCAAACCCTCAAAGAAGAGGAGTTTGTACAGTAGTAAAGACTACAACACCAAAGAAGCCTAACTCAGCTTTAAGAAAAATCGCAAGAGTAAGACTTACAAACGGATTTGAAGTGTCCGCCTACATCGGAGGAGAAGGTCACAACCTTCAGGAGCACTCAGTTGTTCTTATCAGAGGCGGTAGAGTAAAAGACTTGCCAGGTGTAAGATACCATATCGTAAGAGGTACCTTAGACTGTGCAGGCGTAAACAACAGAATGCAGTCCAGATCTAAATACGGAGCGAAGAGACCTAAAGCAGCTAAGAAGTAGTTGTTAAATCATGTGAATTGCTTCGTTTAGGGTTATGATTGAGTATTTTTTACCAACTAATTATAAAACGAGCATTTTACGACCGGTGGAATGCCGGTAGAGTACCGTTGATCTAAAGAAATTTTAAGGAGGGAAGAAAGATGCCAAGAAAAGGATTTATAGCAAAAAGAGAGGTTCTGCCAGATCCAGTTTACAATTCTGTAGTTGTTTCAAAGCTTATAAACAACGTTATGGAAGGTGGTAAAAAGGGAGTTGCGCAGAAGATTGTCTATGGAGCCTTCGAACTCATCCAGGAAAAATCCGGTAAGGATCCTGTTGAAGTTTTCGAATCAGCCATGAACAATATAATGCCTTCACTCGAAGTCAAAGCAAGAAGAATCGGTGGATCAAACTACCAGGTTCCGATAGAAGTAAGACCTGAAAGAAAGCAGACGCTGGGACTCAGATGGTTACTTGTTGCAGTTGACAAGAGAAACGAGAAGTACGCAAGAGAAAGACTTGCAAACGAGCTTCTTGATGCTTCAAATGGCACAGGCGCAGCTGTCAAGAAGAGAGAAGACACTCATAAGATGGCTGAATCAAATAAAGCTTTTGCACATTTCAGATACTAATTTAAATAAGATAAAAATAATTGCTGATTCAGTAATGAATTGAGAGAGGAGGGACTTTAGTGGCAAGAGAGTACCCATTAGAAAAATTCCGTAATATCGGAATAATGGCTCATATTGACGCCGGTAAGACGACTACTACGGAAAGAATTCTGTTTTATACAGGAAAAACACATAAGATAGGTGAAACCCACTCAGGTGAATCCCAGATGGACTGGATGGCGCAGGAAAAGGAAAGAGGTATAACCATAACTTCCTCTGCTACAACTTGTTACTGGAAAGGTCACCAGATAAATATAATTGATACCCCAGGTCACGTTGACTTCACAATTGAAGTTGAGCGTTCACTTAAGGTATTGGACGGAACAGTAACTGTTCTTGATGCAAAATCAGGTGTTGAGCCACAGACTGAAACAGTTTGGAGACAGGCTGACAGATACGAAGTTCCGAGAATTGTTTATATAAACAAAATGGATGCTACAGGAGCAGACTTCTTCAAGTCCATCGCGACTATTCACGACAGACTTAAGGCCAATGCAGTTGCTATCCAGCTTCCGATCGGATCGGAAGATAAATTCAAAGGCATAATCGACCTTATAGAAATGGAATCAAAGATCCACTTGGATGACCTAGGTAAGGAAATCCAGGAGGGTGGTATCCCGGAAGAATATAAGGAACAGGCTGAAGAATACAGAATGAAGCTCATCGAAGCATGTGCTGATTTCAATGAAGACATCATGGAAAAATACTTGGAAGGTGAAGAAGTAACTTCAGACGAGATCAAGGCAGCAATCCGTAAGGGTGTTGTATCCAATGGTCTTATCCCTGTTATATGCGGATCCTCATATAAGAACAAGGGTGTTCAGGAAATGATCGACTGTGTCGTTGACTTCCTTCCATCACCACTTGATATCCCTGCAGTAAAGGGTATGCTTCCTGACGGAGAAGAGGCTGAAAGACCTGCAGATGACAATGCACCAATGGCTGCACTGGCATTTAAGATCGCAACAGACCCATTCGTTGGAAGACTTGCCTTCACAAGAATATACTCAGGTATCATGAAGTCAGGCTCCTATGTTTTAAACTCTACCAAGGGTAAGAGAGAAAGAGTCGGAAGACTTGTTAAAATGCACGCCAACCACAGACAGGAAGTTGAAGAACTAAGAGCTGGAGACATCGGTGCCATAGTAGGTCTTAAGGACACTACAACAGGAGATACACTCTGTACTGATGACGATCCAATCATATTGGAATCAATGAACTTCCCGGATCCTGTTATCAACGTTGCAATAGAGCCAAAGACAAAGGCATCACAGGAAAAGCTTGGTATTGCATTATCAAAGCTTGCTGAAGAAGATCCAACCTTCAGAACATGGACTGACCACGAAACTGGACAGGTCATAATCGCCGGTATGGGTGAACTTCACCTTGAAATCATGGTCGACAGACTTATGAGAGAATTCAAGGTTGAATGTAATGTCGGTGCACCTCAGGTTGCTTACAAAGAAACCATCAAGAAGGAAGTTCGTGCTGAAGGTAAGTACGTCAGACAGTCAGGTGGTAAGGGTCAGTACGGTCATGCCGTCATTGAAATGTTCCCACAAGAAGGGGACTACACCTTTACAAACGCAACTGTGGGCGGATCAGTTCCTAAGGAATTCGTTGCTCCAATTGATGCAGGTATCAGAGAAGCATCCGAGTCAGGTATATTGGCTGGATATCCAACAATCAACTTCGGTGTAAGACTGGTTGACGGTTCTTCACATGATGTTGACTCATCAGAAATGGCGTTTAAGATCGCTGGATCCATGGCCTTCAAGACAGCAATGGCTAAGGCAGATCCAATCATTCTTGAACCTATGATGAAGGTTGAAGTTACAGTTCCAGAAGAGTACATGGGAGACGTTATAGGCGACATGAACTCAAGAAGAGGAAGAATCGAAGGTATGGATGACAGAGCCGGAGCAAAGGTTGTAAGAGGATTCGTTCCACTTTCAGAAATGTTCGGTTATGCTACATCACTAAGATCCAGAACTCAGGGTAGAGGTGTATACGCGATGGAATTCGACCATTACGCTGAAGCACCAAAATCTGTCCAGGAACAAATCGTTGGCAGAAGAGCCAAAAACGAAGGCTAACAGCCGGGTTTAAAAATAACATAATTTAAGTTAAAATATTATTAATAGTATTATCGAGGAGGATTAATCATGGGAAAGGCAAAATTTGAAAGAACCAAACCACATGTTAATATCGGTACAATCGGTCACGTTGACCATGGTAAGACAACTCTTACTGCAGCTATCACTACAGTTTTAGCAAAGAAGGGTTTTGCACAGGCACAGG
>JASDTM010000036.1:17364-28159 GCA_041891535.1 Clostridiaceae bacterium | reverse complement strand
GGATATACCATCAAGGGAAGCTCTTGAAGATTCCTTGAAGGATTACGACGGAACAATGTTTGTCATATCCCATGACAGATACTTTTTAAATAAGGTCGTAAATAAAATCTTTGAACTAAAAGAGGCCGGCATCACTCAATACCTTGGAAATTACTCATATTATCTTGAAAAAAGACAGGTTGAGGTCAAACAGTCAGAAAAGAAGGAAAATGACTCTGCTGTCAAAAAAGCTCGCCTCTCAAACAAGGAATCTCAAAAAGATAAAAGAAGACGGGAAGTTGATATTAAAAATACTGAGCTGCAAATAACAAAAATTGAAGCAGAATTAGAAGTTTTAAATGAGTCCCTCGCCCTTGAAGAAGTCTTTTTAGACCCTGATAAAACAAAAGAAGTTTTGGATTCCATAGAAAGCAGCAAGGAAAAACTAAACGAGCTCTTGGAACTTTGGGAATCACTTCTGGACTAAACAATTAATTAATTTCATAATTGAAACCATTATTTGAACCAAAAATAAACTTGGTAATTTACTCAAAATATCTTCTGCAACAGCTTGCGGGAGATATTTTTTTCTTAGAGGATAAAAATGACTTATAGGACAAAATTAGTTGGTAGAAGTTACTCCCACTAGTCGGTATCACTGAATTTTCAACGGTTGAATCTGTAATAAAAAAATACCTGTTGAGCCATGAGCCAAACTACCATTTCATCTCTAATCCAGCGTTGTATATCTATATATAGTATGCTAGTATATTTTCAACACAATATATTGGGTACAGGTGATGAAAATCTTAATAGGGAAGTCGGGTGAGAATCCCGTGCGGTCCCGCCGCTGTAGTAAACTTCAAGGTAAAACAAAAACCACTGATAATTCGGGAAGGTGTTTTACTATGGTTTTAGCCAGAAGACCTGCCTGTACCCTATCCGTGTCACGGCGTATGACAAAAGCGGATGGGGTATTTTTTGCATGCCCCCGGTTTTTGTCTTCTTAATTCAAAGGAGGCATTTTTTAATGGAAAAAAACAGGATGATCACAGTGTACCCAAAGCCGGAGTACATTATGAAGAGGGATGGGAAGAAGGTTAACTTCAACAGGGACAAAATCAGAACAGCAATAGGAAAAGCAGCAGAGGCTTGTCCAAAAGAGAGACTGTCAATGGCAGAACTTGATGGAATAACGGAATCCGTCATTGAATCACTTAACTCACGAGAAACTCCCACAGTTGAAGGAATTCAAGACCTGGTGGAGAAATCACTTATTGAATCAAATCACCCGGACATTGCCAAGGCTTATATCCTATACAGGGCAAACAAAAGCAGGATAAGAAACAGCAAAGACAGTCTCATGGAGATATTCAATGAAATAACATTCACCTACTCCAAGGAAGCTGATCTAAAAAGAGAAAATGCAAACATCGATGCTGATTCAGCCATGGGTATGATGCTTAAATATGGCAGTGAATCCTCTAAATTTTATGTTGATAACCATATTCTGCCTTACCACATGGCAAAAGCTCATGAGACCGGAGATATTCATATACACGACAAGGATTTCTATATGCTGACAGAAACCTGTTGTCAGATTGACTTGATAAAGCTGTTCAAAGGTGGTTTTTCAACTGGTCATGGCTATCTTCGTGAACCTAATTCAATAACCAGTTATTGCGCCTTAGCATGTATTGCAATTCAGGCTAATCAAAACGAAATGCACGGTGGACAGTCTGTACCTAATTTTGATTATGCCATGGCAGAAGGCGTAAAAAGGACCTTTAAAACTGAGTTTAAAGAATCCATAGCAGTTTATACTTCCGCCATAGTAGATTGCGATATAAATTTTGTTAAAGAAATCATTGATGGAATAGACCCATACTGTGATCCAGATCTTGGGCCTCTCAATTTTGAGCCATTCAGAGGAGTGTTGGGGTATAACCTTAATCTAACTGATGAAGCCTTGGATAAAATCGGACAAAAAGCCTATACAAATGCCATAAGAAGGACTGACAGAATAACTTACCAGGCAATGGAGGCATTAATTCATAACCTTAATACCATGAACTCAAGGGCAGGTGCTCAGGTTCCCTTTTCATCTATAAATTATGGTACTGATACATCTACCTGTGGAAGAATTGCAATTAAGAATCTACTCCTTGCGACTCAAGCCGGGCTCGGAAACGGTGAAACACCCATTTTCCCTGTTCAAATTTTCAAAGTTAAAGAAGGCATTAACTACAATGAGGGTGATGCAAATTACGATCTCTTCAAGCTTGCCATGGAAACCTCAGCTAAGAGACTTTTCCCAAATTTCAGCTTCTTGGATGCTCCTTTTAACCTCCAATATTATAAAAAAGGAGATTATAACTCCGAGGTTAGCTACATGGGCTGCAGAACGAGAGTCATGGGAAACAACCATGATAAAGACAGGGAAATAACCAGTGGACGTGGTAACTTGAGTTTTACATCCATCAATCTGCCAAGGCTTGGGATAAAAGCAAACAAAGATATATCTCAATTTTATAAACTGCTTGATGAAAAAATAGAGCTCTGTGTGGAACAACTACTACACAGATTCAAAATACAAAGTAAAAAGAAATTAAAGAACTACCCCTTCTTGATGGGGCAAGGTATATGGATAGATTCAGAAAATCTGTCCAAGGATGATGAGGTAGGTGAAATACTGAAACATGGCACCTTAAGTATCGGCTTCATTGGTCTTGCTGAGACTTTAAAGGCATTAACAGGTCACCATCATGGTGAATCGAAGGAATCTCAAAGAATTGGGTTAGAAATAATAAGGCATATGAGAACCAGAATGGATGAGGCATCCAAAACCCATGGACTTAACTTCACTTTGATTGCTACACCTGCTGAAGGTTTATCAGGAAGATTTGTAGGGTTGGATAAAAAAATATATGGAATAATTCCAGGAGTTACTGACAGGGATTACTATACAAACTCTTTCCATATTCCAGTATATTACCCCATAAAAGCACTGGTAAAAATACCATTGGAAGCACCTTACCACGCTTTAACCAACGCTGGACACATAAGCTATATTGAGCTTGATGGAAATGTGTCCCAAAATCTGACTGCATTTGAATCCGTCATCCGCGCCATGAAAGAATCAGGAGTTGGCTATGGCTCAGTAAATCACCCCTTAGACAGGGATCCCATCTGTGGCTATAACGGAGTCATCGGCACCAATTGCCCAGGCTGTAAAAGGAATGAATCAGATTCAGAGCCCTTTGAAAGGATAAGAAGAATTACAGGATATCTTGTGGGCACTACTGACAGGTTCAACAACGCTAAGCAAAAAGAAGAAAAAGACAGGATTAAGCATGGACTATAAATTAAGAATTTCTGGATTTAATGAAGAATCCATAGTAGACGGTGAAGGCTTCAGGTTTGTCATATTTGTCCAAGGATGCATTCATGACTGCCCAAACTGCCATAATCCAGAGACTCATCCACTTAACAGTGGAAGAGAAATGAGTATCTCTGAAATTGAAGCAATGATTTTAGAAAACAAACTTCTAAATGGAGTCACATTCTCAGGTGGAGAACCCTTCCTTCAACCTCTTCCCTTGACAGTTCTTGGCAAAAAACTTAAAGAATCAGGTTTAAATATAACAACTTACACTGGATTCACATATAAACAATTACTTGAAATGGCTCAGAAAAACCCAGAGATTAAGGCTCTGCTGAATGTTACAGATACCCTTATTGACGGTCCCTATATACATGAGCTTCAGGATTTGTCCTTGAAATTCAGGGGCAGCTCCAATCAAAGGATAATAGACCTATCCAAGGTTTGTGAGTAAGCATTGAAGTTTAGAAGTTTAGAAATAAGAAGTATTTACCAAAGAATATTTATTGTAAGTATATAAATATTTCTTGTTATAAAAATCGGACAGATTCGAAGGAGTTAGCTTCAAATCTGTCCGGTTTTTTTCTTTATTGTTTTAATACTGATAAGGTCCGGTCTAAGGTCTTGCTATAAGCTGGAATTTCTTGTCTATGATGTCATTTCCTCTTAGTATGGAAAGGGTGATTTCGGACCCTACCTTATACTTCATTTTGATTTCATTCATCTGTGTGGTTGAAGTAACTATGATGTCGTTGAATTTCAATATGACGTCTCCAACCTGAATTCCAGAATTATATGCAGGAGAACCCTGTCTTACTTCAATGACTTCAACACCGTTTGATATTCTTAGCTTTCTTAAAGCCTCTATGTCCATATCCCTTGAGGTTATACCCATATATACAGGAGGTTGGGACAGTATGGCCATTTTTTCTTTCAGTGTGTTTATAGGAATTGCAAAGGATATTCCCTCAGTATTGTTGTTATGGATCTTGGCTGTGTTTATTCCTATAACTTCTCCCTTGTCATTGAACAATGGTCCGCCTGAGTTTCCTTCGTTTATGGCTGCATCTGTCTGGATATAGCTAATTTTAGTACCGGCAATTTCTACAACCCTGTCTTTACCTGAGATAATACCGGCAGTTACTGTACCTGAGAAATTTCTTGACACCGGGTTACCGATGGCAACAACTTCATCTCCCACATTTGCTTCATCTGAGTTACCAAATGTTACAACACCCTCAACCTTAATATTCCCATCAAGTCGTATTATGGCAAGGTCAGTTGCATCGTCTGTATTGATAACTGTGGCATTTACCTCTGTTCCATCACTTAACAGCACTGATATTTCATCAGCTCCGTCTATGACATGGTGGTTCGTAGCAACAAGCCCGTCGGAGTTTAATATGAATCCAGTTCCGATGAAAGTTCTGAAACCTGAGTTTGTATCACCAGGAACCTGGTAGTTCTTTGTCAGAACAGTTACAACTGCAGATTTGTACTGAGATACTATTTCTGAAACCTTCATTGTTTTTTGAGTTGAAACTTCGCTTAGGATTTCCTTCTGATTTTCAAAGGCTGACAGTTTTCCTGAAACATTTGCCAAAACTGAGCTTGCAGCATCATAGGCAGCATTATTTGAAATATCTGAAATATATTTCCCCATGGCTGATGTTTTAAAAACAGTTGTCTTAGGTAATATATATAGAAATACTGCTAGAGCAAGTGCCATTCCAATAAAGCCTTGAGCAATATTACCAAGGAATTTCAATACCTTGGACTCTTTTCTCTCTGATGGATAGGTCCAAGAATTAAGTTCAGTGTCATTTGCACCCATTTTCATGGCATACTCTTCCCTGTACTGTTCCAATTCAGAGGATCTGTATAAAGGTCTCGTATTTTCAGCCTTATCTTCCTCGGCTTCCATTAAAGCTTTAAAGTCTATTTCATCCCCGATATTATATTCTTTGACATCACTGTCATCGGATGAATCAACTATTTCCTCGTTTATTAAGTTTTTATCTTCATCAAAATCATCTCTGATTGTATCTTTATCCTTTTCTTTCATTCTCATTCTCCAGCTTTAAGGGTAAAGTAAAGTATGCAAGTGGTTTAAATTTGCATCATTATTCTAAACTAAGTATAAACTGTATCTAAGACAATATTATTACAAATTAGTTAAAATCGTAATTCATTTAAATGTATTTTCTAATATATCGACAAATTAACTAAAATCAGCCCTCAATGCTCAGGTTTGGATCCGCATTAAGTGACAGGGATGATATATCCCCTTTTATCAGTTGATAGTACGCTGCACTACCAATCATTGCCGCATTATCGGTGCAAAGCACTGGGTTTGGAAATAGTATTTCTATATTATTCTCCTCACCAATTTTGAAAAGAGTTTTCCTTAAGTAGGAGTTACTTGCAACTCCTCCGCAAACAGCAATTTTCTTGATCTCCTGGGATTTTGCAAACTCCAGAAGGTTATCAGTTAAATTGGAGATGACTGCTTTTTGAAATGATGCTGCAACATCTGCCTTATTAACCTCTTCTTTTTTAAGTGCCATTGTATTTAAATAGTTTAAAACTGCTGATTTTATTCCTGAGAATGAGAAGTCCAAAGTATCCTCATGGAATTTAGGCCTTGTGAAGGTAATGGCATTTTCATTTCCTTCCTTAGCTAGCTTATCTATTTCAGGTCCGCCCGGGTATCTTAATCCGAGTGATCTTGCCACCTTGTCATATGCTTCACCTACAGCATCATCCCTTGTTTCAGCAACAACCTCATACTTGTCATAGTCTGAGACATTGACAATATATGTATGACCACCTGAAACAACCAGTGATACAAAAGGTGGTTTAAGATCCTTATGCTCTATGAAATTGGCTGCAATATGCCCTCTTATATGATTTACTCCGATTAGTGGTTTACCTGCCGCAAAAGCAAGACCCTTGGCATATTGAAGCCCCACTAAAAGTGCTCCGACAAGTCCCGGTCCCTTTGTAACAGCAATTGCATCCACATCATTCAGGGTTATTCCGGCCTCTTCCAATGCTAGTTCCAAGACCGTATCAATTGACTCAATATGCTTTCTTGAAGCAACCTCCGGTACAACTCCGCCGAATTTTCTGTGGAGTGGTATTTGTGATGTTATTATGTTAGACATAATATCCCTGCCGTTTTTAACAACTGCTATGGCAGTTTCATCACAGCTGGATTCTATGCTTAGAATTAATTTATCTTCTGATTTAGTCATTATCGTAAAATTCCTCTATGTTATACTATTTTTACAGGGTTTTTTAAACCATTGAAAATATAGCTTAGTTGAAATATTATACACATTTACTATTATACTTTATAAAACCCTTTGTACCATGTCCAAAATATTAATTCGGACAGGAAGGTTTTATACATGATTTAATTACTTTAGAAAGGATAGCTGAAAATGGTCGAATATGCAAAGGTCATTGTAATGGGCTCCCCCATTTCAAAATCTAACTTTAAACTTTGGAATAAAAATGGCAGGGCTATCCTACCTAATAACTCGGGTAAATATCATGACAGATATTCAAACTATGAGGATGAGATTTCCCTCAACGCCAGGAATCAAAACCCCGGTGTTACTATGGATACAAGTCTTATTGCTGTTTTAAAAGTTTATTATAAAAGCGATAAAAGACACCCAGATACCAATAACATAACAAAAAGTATATTTGACGGCATTGAAAAAAGCGGTCTAATAGTTAATGATGCCCAGATACGAAGGCTTATTATTGAAGAATACTACGACAAGGTCAATCCAAGGTTTGAACTGGAGTTATTTGCAGAGGCAGCATTCAGAATGTCCTACACCATAAAAAGGCATGGTGAGGACATACCGGTTATCTACTATGAACCACCCTCAAACAAGAAAAATCCTTATGCAAATGTTGATAGTTCAACAGAAAAGATCAAACCTGAACCTTCTTCATTTACTCCTAAGTCAAAGCCTGAGATCACCCCTTTTGATGAAAAGGTAAAATCCGCTGAGGATAAACTGAAAAAAATAGAATCCCAAAAAAATAATGAGAGCAGAGAAAGTACTGAAAGAATGGAAAGTAAAGAAAAAATAGATAATAAAACTGACAGGAGTAAGGCTGTACAAAAAGTTGAGAATACATCAGTACTCTACTGCTCTGAATGTAAAAAAGAAATCAAAACCAACGACTATGTCAAAGCAAACGGCGGTAAGACCGTAATTTGCAGAAAATGTTTTGGTAAACTGTTTTAATATAAGTTTTACATCAGGTTCTAATCAATAAAGCTGCCGAAATGGCAGCTTTATTGATTAGAAAACTATCTTCAATTAATGTATTGTTCTAGAGTAAGGTATGAATAAACCTCTTCTGCTGTGATTTCCGCTCTTTTCCAGATGTCTGTGATATTGAAGGTGACTTCATCGGCGTTTCCGGTGATGAAGGCTCCTGAACCGTCTGCATCGCGTTTGAATCTTTTGAACAGCTGCCTTGATGGTGACAGTCCTACAGATAGAAGCAAAGTATCACATTCAATTCTCTTTGTGACTTCCTCTCCTTCTTTCTTTGAAAGTTTTTCAATGACAACTCCCGTAACTCTGTCCTTGCCCTCTATCTCAGTTATGATATAGCCAAGCTCAGTTTTGATGTTATAGAGTTCGAAAAATTCTTTAAGTTCTTCATCTGGGAAATTAAGTTCTTTAACCTCATCGACAATGGTGACCTCTGTGGCTCCTTCATTGATAAGAATTCTGGCCATGTATAGTCCTGTCCAGTCATCACCGTATATTACTACTCTTTTCCCACAAAGGTAACCCTTCTCCACAAGAAAATCCCTTGCAGTTCCAATGGAGTAAAGACCTGCAGACCTGTTTGAAGTGAAGTTTAGTATTCCTCTTGGTCTTTCTGCAGCTCCTGTTGCAATTACAACCGAATCTGCTTCGAGTTCTTCAACCCCACCCTTTGGTGAAACCGCAGTTATCTTCTTACCCTTGGTTATGGATATGACGTAGGTATTTACCCTGTAGTCTATTCCATGGAGGATTATTTGTTTTTTTAGATCATCAGCAATTTCAACTCCGGTATATCCATCCTTGCCAAAACCTGCCTCTGATTCAATTATCACGTTTAGGGCACCACCAAGATCCTCTTCCATATCAAGGATGAGAATATCATTTATTCCTCTTTTTTTAAGGCCCAGGGCGGTATACATTCCACTGCTGCCGCCTCCGACTATGATACATTGATATTTCATATAACACCTGACTTTTTATAAATTACCCTCCCGGATGCTATTGTCAGACAACATTCATTTACTCCGAAATGATAATTTAAGAATCTGTGGTTTGGTACATCAAAAACTGCAATATCAGCTGCTTTTCCGACTTCTAGGCTTCCTGTGACATCAGATAATCCAACTGCATAGCTTCCGTTTAAAGTAAGTCCTGTTATTATTTCTTCTATAGTTAGACCCATGTATATGGATGACAAAGCGATTAATAATGGAATCGACTCTGAATAGCAACTGCCCGGATTCATGTCAGTTGCAAGAGATACTCCAAGACCCTTGTCCACCATTTCCCTTGCCTTGGCATATGGTGCCTTTATGGAAAATGCTGTTAAAGGAAGAAGTGTTGCGCTTACATTGTTATCCCTGAGTGCTATCATACCCTCATCACTGATTTTTAATAAATGGTCTGCAGAGGTGCACTTAAGTTCACCTGCAAGCTCCGATGCTTTAAAGCCTTCATTCAGCTCATCTGCATGCATTTTAATCTTGAATCCCATATCCTTGGCTGCATTTAGATAAACTCTGGTTTCTTCCAGGTCAAATACACCTTTTTCAGTGAATATATCAACAAAATCAGCTAGTTTTTTCTCTTTGACTATGGGCATGACTTTTTCAATACAGTAGTTGATGTACTCCATTGATCTGCCCTTATATTCTTCTGCTACATCATGTGCACCCATATAGGTTGTAACAAGTCTTTGAAGCTTTTCATCCTTTAATGCTTTCATGACCTCAAGCTGTAGAAGCTCAGTGTCTTTATCAAGTCCATATCCGGATTTACCTTCAACGGTGGTTACTCCAAAGCTTGCCATGGAAGCCATTCTTTTTTTGCCAACATTGAATAGTTCTTCAAAGGATGCCTGCCTTGTTGCAGTGGTAGTGGCCTTAATTCCACCCCCACGCTCCATTATGGATACATAGGAAACTCCCTGTAGCCTCCATGAGAATTCATTCTCCCTGTAGCCGCCCCAAACAAAGTGAGTATGGGAGTCAACAATTCCAGGAAGGATGGTTTTTCCGGTGCAGTCGATGACTTCATAATCTTTTTCAACTATTCCTTGGAGGATTTCAGGACCGCCTACTGCTAGGATTTTATCTCCTGCTGTTATGATGCATCCATTTTCAATTACCTTTAATTCTCCCATTTCCTTGCCCTTTTTAAGGGTACTCCCCATTGGAGTTGCAAGTATGGAAGCATTTTTTAGGATTAAACCAATCATAAGCCGAAGACCCTTGTTTCAAGGACCTGTGCCTTATCAAAGTTTTCAAGTCCAAGATAATATTCTGCAGTATCGGTTAAAGCATCCATTGGTACCAAGCCTACAATCTCAGTTCCAGTGACTGTAACTCCGTATCTTCTTGCCTCAAACTTAATCATTTCCAAAACCTGATACAAACGTGATTTAGTATAATCAGTCAAGTTGATTGAAACCTGTGAAATTCTCTTTTCCTTTATTTCAACACCCATTGCCTTGACGAATCTTAAGCCACCGCCAATGTGTCTTATTCTTCTTGCTATGGCATCAGCTATTTCAAAACTGTCAGTGTTTAGATTTGCATTGAATGCTATTAAAGGAAGTCTGGCTCCAACTGCCACAACTCCGAAGCTTTCATGGGGATAATCTTTAGGACCAAAGTCTGCATTCCACTTCTCGTCCTTCATTTTTTCTGCCATTCCTTCAAACTGACCTTTTCTTACTGCAGCAAGGTTCTCTCTGTGAGGTGCAGATGCTGATTTTTCATAAAGTATTACCGGGATATTCAGCTTTCCAATTTCTTCTGCAACTTTCTTGGAAACATTTATAGCTTCTTCCATAGTCACATTGCTGACTGGGATGAAAGGACAAACGTCCAATGCTCCCATTCTTGGGTGTTCACCTTTATGATTTCTCAAGTCTATGTTTATCATAGCCACTTTTACAGACTCAACAATTGGTGCTACAAGAGCATCCGGTTCACCAACAACTGTTACAACAGTCCTGTTATGGTCCTTGTCTGAGGAGTAGTTTAAAAGCTTGACGTCAGGTTTATTCCTGAAACAATTTACTATTTCCTCAACTACCTCACTTCTTATTCCTTCACTGTAGTTAGGTACGATTTCCATGATTTTTTTCATTTTGATCTTCTCC
>JASDTM010000036.1:7985-17354 GCA_041891535.1 Clostridiaceae bacterium | reverse complement strand
TCCTTTGTGTCCATAAGGATTGTATATTCATTCAATACTATTGTATTCTAAGCCGGAATTATTATCTACTGACTTAGTTTAGAAAATAACAGTTACAGCGTGGTTTTAAGAGATTTTGATTACCAAACTAAAAACAGGAGCGGTTAGCTCCTGTCATTTTAATAGTTATTAATATCCTCTCGGGATAATAAGTTTTAATTTACCTCTTTCGATTGATACATCTGCAATATTCCCTTGTTGGGACTCACCGTCAATATTTATTATTCTTTCCTTTTCTGAAGTAACTACAATGTGCTTAGCTCTTAAATAGGTTATTTCAGGAATGTTTAAATGCTTACCCTTCATCAAAAGCGGAATATAGGTGGCAATCTTCCTCATGGGAACATCATCAACAATGACAACATCCAAAAGCCCGTCAGATAAATCTGAATGTGGTGACATCATAAAGCTGCCTCCATAATAGCTGCCGTTACACATGGCTATTAAAAAAACATTTCTGCTGTAGTCAACTCCGTCTATTTCAATCTTAAGATCAATAGTCTCCTTATTCCTAAGACTTTTTATGATGCCTGCGAAATACGCCATTTCCGTTGTTATGAAAGGATGTGACTTAAATGAAGAGGCCTCATAATTGACTTTTGCATCAAAGCCTACGCTTGCAATATTTAAAAAGTATTTATCGTTTATTCTGCAAAGGTCCACATTCTTTTCAGTACCTAAAATACTGTCCTTCAAAATCTGGTCCTTGTTGAATTTTCCTGCAATGGACTTGATAAAGTCATTTCCGGTACCACAAGGTATAATCGCCAAAGATGACTCAGACTCTGCCATACCATTTAAAACCTCATTCAAGGTACCATCTCCGCCAACGGCATATATTCTGTAAATATCCTTATCTGAGTATTCTTTGGCAATTTTGGTTGCATGACCAGGATATTCAGTTCTCACTATTTCATAGGATATACCTGTATACTTCTCTGAGAGTGCTTTGAACAAGCCTTCAATGGTTTTTTCAGTTTTAAGGGCAGCTCCCTTTCCGGCTTTTGGGTTTACTATGAATAGGTGCTTAGTGTCGTTCATTAATTTTTCCCGTCTTTCTAAAAACTTTTTCTCTTCTCTTATTTTCCTATATTAAGATACACTTTCTAGTTCCTTACATCAACTGGTTTACCCAATCTTTTTACTAAAGAACCCCAGTCATAAACATAGCTTCCCCTGGCCCATTCATTCATGACAATTGTCTCGTCTTCACCAATGGGAATAATGGCTATTGGAAGCCCTGACAATTCACCATTTTCCTTTTTATATACAATTAAATTGTTGCTTGTTTTAACCACAGTGAAGAAATTTTCAGGTGAGGATACTGCATCAACTGCGTTTGGCATTTTAGCTTTAATAACTGACCATCTCGGTATCAAGGAATCGTATCTGTATAGTTTGATGTTTTCATTTAATCTCAATGTGAAGGTAACAAAATCCAAAGGATCTTCTGAAGAATTCAATCTGCCGCTGTATACCCACCTGCCGTTCGACCTGTTTAGGATAAAGGATGAGTCGTTGATATCCTGAAGTATTACAGTGTCCTTTCCCTTTGATGACACCTCATCCTTTGCTGATGCTTCAAAAATAGTTTTACCCTCATTTCCGAAAATATCGCTCAGCTTTGTATTTACTCCTAAGCTCTTTCTGTCCACATTCTTAGTGGAGTAATACTGGAACGGACCCTCACCCTTATTGTCTGAAAGCCTTGATTCCACAGATAAATAATCATTGGAAATAAAAGTCAGATTGGAAAACCTTGAAACATTTTTAGGTGCCACTTCTTCCTTAGAAATTACCTGTCCCTCAGTATTTTTAATAACAAGGGATTCACTTACAACGTCTATATTTTCTTCCCTAGTAACACTAAGAGTATAAAAAACATTTCTCGGGAAAAGTATGTCAGGTACTTCATAGATGTCCATCCTGCCTTCCTTGTTCAAGCTGATCCAGATTGTCCTGTAGGTTGCTCCTCCAAGTATTCCATTTTCCACTTTTCTTTTTGAACGAAGTCCTATTAAAACACCGTTTGCTTCCGACTCAGGCTTAGTATCATCTCCGCCAGCCAGCATCCCCATGTCGCCGCCAGTCCCAATCTTCTTATCAGTATTTTTAAAGAACACAAGAATATTGTTTCTTTCAACAGCAACAGAATCATCATTTAGTTTAAACAGCTTCACCATGATTCCTTTTGAATCTGTTATTGTGTAAACTTCAATATTCTCCTGGTCGATGCCCACATCATGGGAGGTTATTTTATAGTTCACTAAAAAATATTCATAGGCATTTGCTCTTATTACCTTTATCTCAGGATTTACCAAAACATCCTGTCCGATGATAAATCTAACCGAATCAATGGACATGTATAAATCCTTGAAGGATTCATCACTGACTTCTGTTATTTGTGGTCCAAGCTTCAAAGCTTTTTGATATTCCCAATACTGTTTTAAGTTAATCTTCCCCATTGCAGGTAAAGTCTTGTCAATGTCAGATACAACAGCCTTGTTCATATTGCAGGATGAGAATATGAATGTT
The DNA here is from genome assembly GCA_041891535.1 of Clostridiaceae bacterium. Classification (GTDB taxonomy): domain Bacteria; phylum Bacillota; class Clostridia; order Clostridiales; family Clostridiaceae; genus JG1575. Next base: position 14,780 of record JASDTM010000036.1, on the reverse strand, counting down.
ATTAATAAAAGACCTGCGAATAATAATGATTTTTTAAATAAGGTTCTCATAATTCGCACCTCTTGGTAAAGTCACAGTCATCCTTGTGAATTCATTTACCTTACTTTCTATTTTAAGGTTTCCTCCATGGAGAATGACAATCTCATTTGCAATGGATAATCCTATCCCATTACTTGCCTTGCCATGCTTACCCTTATAGAATTTTTCAGTTACCTTATCAAGCTCAGAAGGCTCTATACCTATTCCTGTATCATAGACCTCCATGACAGTAGAATTCTTGTCCTGAGCCATTGAAACTTTTATGGTATCTCCAGGATCTGTAAATTTAATAGCATTATCCAATAAATTTATTAATACCTGTTTTATCCTGTTTTCATCGCCTCTGAATTTCGAAATTGTATTTGGAATATCCACTACAAAATTCTTTTTTTCCTTTTCAGCACGATTCTGAATCAAAATCTCAATGAAGTCCTTAAGTTCAAATGGATCCACAACACCAATTTTAAGTTCAACCTTGCCGCCTGAGAACTTGGAGAAATCCAATAGCTCATCAACCATACCCTTTAATCTGTCAGATTCTTTTTCAATGATTTCAAGTCCTGAATGTAATAATTCCTCATCTGTACTCGGGTCCTTCAATGTATATGCCCACCCTTTTATAGCTGTCAAAGGAGTTCTTAATTCATGGGAAATGGAAGAAATAAACTCATTTTTAAGATCGTTTTTCTTTTTTATCTCACTTACCATGTAGTTGAAGGTTTGGGCAAGTTCTCCCACCTCATCATCATAAATGACTCTGCTTCTCACATTATAGTTGCCATCAGCCATTTCCCTGGCACTGTCTGTCAGTCCAAGAATAGGCGCAATCATACGCTTCACCATAAGTGTACCCATGAACATAGCAATACCTGTGATCAATCCACCTATGACAAAAAATAAAGCGGCTATTCTATATAGGTTATTATCAACCTGTTTTAAAGAACCAATGTTTCTTATTGCACCTACAATTCTACCTGTGGAATAAAGCGGCATGGTTGCGCTCATGACATGCTCCCCAGTTGAATTTAGCCTGAAGATTGAAGACCCGGTATCCCCTTTCAATGCAGTCTCAACATCAGAAATATCAGGTGAATCAGAATCTAAGACTGCCTGGGAATCCATTAAAATCAAGCCTGAAGAGTCATATAACTGAACCCTGACATTCTGGCTCTTCCACCAGGTATCTTGATTTGAATAAATATTCTCTATCAATGGGACATCTATTCCAATATTATCCTGGAAATATGATGAGGATATCGTGATTTCCCTTTTCATATTACTGAAGTAATTCCTGTAAAAATAGATTCTTATAAAGCTGAGTAAAATAGTAACAGTTATAAGATATGTCAGGCCCAGTGTAGCGAATATCTGTATCAGAATCCTTTTTTTAATGCTTCTTCTGGCTACCCTTTTTTCCATCTGTATCCTGTTCCCCAGATGGTTTCAATGTATTTAGGGTTTGAAGAATCATCCTCAACCTTTGATCTTAATCTTCTTACATTGACATCAACAATCTTGGGGTCTCCATCGTATTCGTAGCTCCAGACAAGATTTAAAAGATCATCCCTTGTAAACGCCTTGCCTGGATTCTCCATAAATATCTTTATCATTAAGAATTCCTTTGGCGTTAAAACAAGTTCAACTCCTTTTTTAGTAACAGTCTGGGAGTAATTATCAAGTTCAAAGGAATGGGATTTAATAACCCTTTCTTCCTTCTGTTCTTCCTGCCCAGATATCCTTCTGATTATTCCCTGGATTCTAAGCATTAGCTCCACCGGATTGAATGGCTTAACCATATAATCATCGGCACCGCCCTTTAACCCACTGATGATATCCATGTCCTGCCCCTTAGCAGTCAGCATGATAACACCTATTTTTATTGAATTTTCCCTGATTCTTCTTAATACCTCAAATCCATCTATACCTGGCAACATTACATCCAATAAAAGCACATCTGGCTGTTCTTCATTAACTATTTTCAAAGCTTCTTCTCCTGTCTCAGCTTCGAAAACAGTAAACCCACCCCTTTCCAGATTGACCTTTGTAAATGTCCTTATACTTGATTCATCTTCACAAATCAGAACTCTGCTCATGACTGACCTCCGGATATATATTTGACATGATTCCAATTAAAGAAAAATGCCATATCATAATTATCATTAAAAAATATTGCTGTACGCGATAAAGTACTTATACTTCTAAAATATTTTAATACAAAAACCACTTCAATTAGTTTCAAAGCGTTAACACTGTCAATTTCAATTATACCTTTTATACCCTTCTTTTACTCTATTTATCTTTTTCATGGATTTTATCTATTTCCCACCTACAAATATCCATTAATCAACCAATATCCTCAATCTCCTATTTCCCACCAATATAGCCATACTTACCAGTTTTATATGGATTAATGGCTTTGAATACTGTATTATAATTTCTGTAATAGCTTTAAAATGAGGGCAAAGAATATGTTTGATTTTTTTAATAATGAAATAAAAATTACAGCTCCGGTTTCAGGTAAAACTGTTGGATTAGACTCAGTTTCAGACCCTGTATTCAGTGACAGGATGATCGGTGATGGTATAGCCATTATCCCTGAGGACAACCTATTTGTGGCACCTTGCAATGGTGAGCTTGCCATGATATTCCCCACAGGACATGCCTATGCAATAAGAACGGCTGACGGCATTGAAATACTTATCCATATTGGCCTAGATACTGTAAACGCCGGAGGCCGTGGATTTAAAATTTATAAAAAGCAGGGAGACCATGTCAAAAAAGGGGATCCCATAGTCAAGCTTGATATGGACTACATGATCCAAAACGGGTTTGATTTGATCACTCCTGTTATTATAACCAGTACCCACACATACAAAAAATATGAAATCAACATGGATTCCAAAGTCAAAGGCGGAGTAACTCCGGTAATTACCATTAAACTTTAGTCATGTAAAGAGCTTTGAAAAGTAATCTATTGCAAATCACAAAGTCACTCTTTTTTAAGGGTGGCTTTGTCCTTTTTGTAAAGATAAAACGAATTACTTCACAAATATAATATTAAAGCGTATATTATAAGATATAAATTGTATAATGTGATTAATTATACATAACAGGAGGTGAGGCTTATGGACATTAAGGAACTGGCTAAGCAATATCATGATTACGCAGTTACAACGAGACGTTGGTTCCATATGAATCCTGAACCCAGCAGAAAAGAATACAACACTGCAGAAAAAGTAGAAGAAGAGCTCAGAAAACTTGGCCTTGAGCCAAAGCGCGTTGCAGAAACCGGTGTTGTGGCATATATTGACAGCGGCAAACCCGGCAAAACAATTGGATTAAGAGCTGACATGGATGCCCTGGAAGTTACCGAGCTCAATGAATGCACATATAAAAGTACCAAAACGGGACTTATGCATGCCTGCGGTCATGATGGCCATATGGCAGGTCTTTTGACAGCAGCCAAGATTCTTAATGACATGAAGGGTGAATTTTCAGGTAAGGTGAAGCTTATTTTCCAGCCTGCCGAAGAAATTGCCTGGGGTGCAAAAGCAATTATTGCAGCAGGTGAGTTAAAAGATGTTGATGCAATGTTTGGCATCCATTTATGGAACGACATAGATGTCGGTCAGATCTCATTAGAGCCTGGACCAAGACTATCCTCTGCCACCATGTTCAAGATTAAGATCCAGGGTAAGGGTGGTCATGGAGCACTACCTAATCAAGGTGTAGATTCAGTTGTAGTTGCATCAGATATTATCATGAATCTTCAGTCCATAGTTTCCCGTGAAATTGACCCTACCATGACTGCAGTAATAACCTGCGGTACCGTGGATGCTGGAACCAGATTCAACATAATCGCCGATACTGCTGAAATTACAGGAACTACGAGATGCTTCACCTTGGAGACAAATGCAATATTTGAGCCGGCAATGAGAAGAATTGTGGAAAATACTGCCAAGATTTACAGGGCAACAGCAGAACTTGAATATAACATAGCAATGGGTCCTACAGTCAATCATAAAGAACTCTCCATCCAAGGTAAAAAAGGCATGATTGAACTGTTCGGAGAAAGTGTAGTTTCTGACTTTGGAGTCAGCTCAATTGGTGAAGACTTTGCATATTATGGACTGGAAGTGCCGTCTGTGTTTGCACTGGTTGGAACAAGAAAGAAGAACAAAGAAGAATCCTTCCCTCACCACCATGCCAATTTCGACATTGATGAGGATGGAATGTACTATTCATCAGCACTTTATGCAAAGTTTGCATTTGATTATTTGAAAGAAGGAGAACAATAGGTATGAAATTATTGGAATTACTGGATAAGTATAAGGATTTTGGAGTGGAGATGCGCCGTCATTTCCATATGTACCCTGAAGCAAGCACAAAGGAATACAAGACCTGTGACACCATTGAAGAAGAGTTAAAGAAAATGGGACTTGAACCTGTAAGACTTATCGAAACAGGTGTTGTCTGCGATATCAAGGGTAAGAACCCAGGAAAAACCGTGGCTTTAAGAGCTGATATTGACGCTTTGGAACTTGATGAATCAATTGACGAAGATTATACTTCAAGAGTTGAAGGCATGAAGCATGGCTGTGGACATGATGCCCATAATGCATCCCTTCTTCAGGCTGCTAAAGTTTTAAGCGAAATGACAGATGAGTTTGACGGAACAGTAAGATTAATATTCCAACCTGCTGAAGAAGTTGCAGTGGGTGCAAAACAAATGATTGAAGCCGGAGCCCTAAAAGGTGTTGACGGAATCTTCGGTATCCATATCTGGAATGAGCTGCCAGTTGGTAAAATAAATCTTGAATCCGGTACAAGGATGGCCTCAGCCAGCATGTTCAAGATTAACATAACCGGTAAGGGCGGTCATGGTTCACTACCTCATCAAGGTGTTGATGCAGTAGTAACTGCAAGTGCACTTGTAATGGCACTTCAATCAGTAGTTTCCAGGGAAATCACTCCTTATGAGCCGGCAGTTTTAACAGTTGGTGCACTACATTCCGGAACAAGATTCAATATCATAGCTCAGAATGCAGAGCTACTCGGAACAACAAGATGCTTCTCCTATGAAGTAAATGACAGCTGGGAGCCGATTATAAAAAGAATCATGGATCAGACCTGTGCTACCTACCGTGCAACAGGAGTTTTAGATTATAAGACAGTAACAATCCCTACAATAAACAATGAGCAAATGACTGAAATCGGAGTTAAAGCAATTACTGACGTATTCGGTGCAGATGCTTTGGTACACCAGGATCCAGTTATGGGTGGAGAAGACTTCTCCTTCTATGGAAAGGAAATCCCTGCAGCCTTCGCATTCGTAGGCTCAGCCAACCCAGACAAACTTGAAACCTTCCCTCACCATCACCCATCATTCAACATTGATGAGGATGGAATCAAGGTATCAGCCGGAACTTACGTTGCATACGCTCTTGAGTTCTTAAAGTCAGATATAACACCTAAGCTATAAATATATTTGGAACATGCTCTTAAGAGCTCCCAAAAAGTAGAATACACATAGGTGTTGAAAAATAAGTGAACGGTTTCTAACAAGGTAAAAATAACCTGTCCCCATCGGGCATTTATGCCCGATGGGGCTTGCCATTTCTTATATAAACAAGTCAAACTCGGGTATATACTGAACAAATCTTTGTAATTCTTCTGATGTTTCAAAGTCTCCATTGGATTTAGTATTGGACCTTGGTTGTTTTTGCAGAATTTCATCAAATGAATGTTCCAGACTCAATCGCGATAGGGGTGAAACCTCCTTCTATGTTTTTAACTCTATTCATCCACACAAAATTCTTGTTATTCATGAATCCTCAGTGACTTCTATTAGTTTATTCACTTATTTTGAGATAACTTCTTCAATAATAAGCCTAACAAGAATTCTTTAGAATGTATGATATTTTTCTAAATCTTTAAAATTAACATATTCAACACCATTAAAATGGGAGTAAGACTGTCCTGTATAAATAATTCTTGGATTCTTTGCATTTTCTTCTGCTTCTACAAAGGTTAGTATGTGCTTAGAGAATGACTTATTTGGTGTCATGGATGTTTTTATTTCAAATGGATATAAAATATCTTCTTTCTTTACAATTAAATCTACTTCAACTCCCTTTTCTGTTCTCATATAGAACATATTCGGATTTTGGTTTTCATTTAACCTTGATTTTAAGACCTCTGAAACAATTAAATTTTCAAAAAGATTACCTCTTAATGGATCTCTATTTGCTTGATTTTCTGTTTCTATACCCAATAGGTATGAGGCAAAACCAATTTCGGTAAAATAAATTTTGGGTGATTTAATTTGACGTTTCGCAATATTAGAAAAATAGGGTTGTAACTTATAAACAATATAAGATGATTCGAGTACGGATAGCCATTCAGACAAAGTTGTAGATGAAACTCCCACCTCTCCAGACATAGATGACATGTTTACAACTTGTCCTACCCTGCCTGCAAGCAAAGTTAAGAATCTTAAAAACTTATCTAAGCTCTTAATTTCTAACATTTCACGTAAATCTTTCTCTATATATGTATTCAAATAATCTCTATAATAAACTATATGTTCTCTCGAGCCTTCCCTATAAAGCTCAGGCATAAAACCTTGAATTAATAATTTATCAGCAGATAGTCCATCCAAACGTCCTTCTTCTACAAGCTCATCCATACTTAATGGAAGTAGAGTTAATAAACTGGTTCTTCCTGCCAATGATTGTGCAATTCCTTTTTGTAAAC
>JASDTM010000036.1:0-7975 GCA_041891535.1 Clostridiaceae bacterium | reverse complement strand
AAACTAGGCTGATGGCTACCTGTAAGTATAAATCGCCCATTCTTTTCTCTATGCTCATCCACCATAACTTGTATCGCTGACAGAAGTTCTGGTACCCTTTGAACTTCATCAATGATTAAGGGTTCTTTATTGGTTTCAAAAAAACCTCTGTAATCTTCTTTTGCAAACATTCTATTAATAGGATCTTCTAAGTTGATGTAATTGTATTCTGGAAAACATTCCTTTGCTAAGGTAGTTTTTCCAGATTGTCTAGGCCCTATAATAGTTACAACTGGTACTTGTTTTGCAATTTGTACTAATTTTCTAGCTATTTTTCTTTCTATCATTTGTTAGCCTCCTTATTTAATTATATTGTATAAATATAAGGAGTAATTTTCAAGTCGTACTTTAAATATACGCCTTTAATTTCATTGTTTTTAATTATATTTCTTGTAGTGGACATGAAAGCTTGATTTCATCTGCAGAATCATAGTTTTAAAAACAGAAAAAGTGACGTGATGAAGAAATAAGCGCATTTGAAAAATCAGCAACTGCATTAGCGATTCAACAATCCAAAAATGGACAAAAAAACGGCAAAGCCGATATAAACGACATGCCGAATTTTTCCTTGAAATTTTATTCCCTGAAATACTTTATTTCGGAAATATCCTCAGGTCTGATCTCCCATATATTGGCCTGAAGTCTGTCATAGGGTGAATCTTTAATATCGAAAATCCGATTTCTCGACATCAGAATATCTCTTTTAATATCAGGGTAGAACCTGAATATATTATCATCCAAAACAGGATAGTCCGGATCCAAACCCCTGGATTTTAATTTTTCTCTGAACCTCTTATCATCTGCCTGATTTTCCGGTACATACATATTATTCATTGCATAATCCCATCTTACAGAATCAAAGAACACTACCTTATCCCGGTCAATGGAAAGCTTCAAAATTATTGTGCCTTCTGTTTCCCTTAACATCATTTCGTCTGAAACAGAGCACCAGATTGGATATTCAGCTCCTTCCGGCTTTTTTACAATTTTATTTGATTCAAAAATAAGCCAGGAATATATCCCTTCAAATAATGGGAAAAGATCACCGTATTTTTCCATGACAAATTGTTTTTTAGACTGAAAAACACCTTTTTCATCCAGTATCTTCAGAATCTTCTCATCTTGTCTGGTCCAAAGAAATACTTTATCCATTTAATACTCCTTTTATTTCTCTATTGCTTCCTTTATTTACTCCCAATAGAAATAATATTGTAATGCAAAAATGCACTACAATATTATTTTACTAATTTTGATTTTTACTTTAAGACTATTCTGATTTGCTTAAAGACTGTTCAGGTTTTTCTCCTCTTTAAAAGCCTTTAAAAGCGACACTATGGCAAATATCATAATGAATATGAATGGGAAAGCAGCGATAACCGATGCTGTTTGCAGTGGTATCAGCCCTCCTGCCAATAATAGTACTGTTGCAAGTAAGGACTGTACAATTCCCCAAACGAACTTCTTGCCATTTGAGGGATTCATGTCACCCTTTTGAGTAAACATTCCAAGTACAAAGGTGGCCGAGTTTGCTGAAGTTACGAAGAATGTTATTAGAAGGAATACTGCAATTACTGACAATATCATACCCAGAGGATATCCCCCAAATACTTTGAATAATGCCAATTCAGGTTTTGCAACAACTTCTTTCATTGCCTCAACACCGTTTTTGGCAACTGAGTCAATTCCCATGGCACCGAATATTGCAAACCAAACAAAGGAAGTCATTGCAGGAGCAAAGGTTACTCCTAATACAAATTCTCTTATGGTTCTTCCCTTGGAAATTCTTGCTATGAAGGATCCAACAAATGGTGCCCATGCAATCCACCAAGCCCAATAAAATACTGTCCAACCATTTATCCAACCATTGTCGCCGGTCAAGTTAAGATGAAGACTGTCAGCAAAGAAATTGTTTATGTAGCTTCCCAATCCATCACTTAAGGCATTCATAGTAAGAAGTTTTGGTCCCACTAGGAATGAAACAACCATAAGTGTCATAGCTAGATATAGATTAATGTCTCCTAAAAGAGCTATACCCTTCTCTATTCCTGTGACTGCAGTCCAAATGAAAATTACAGTTATTACAGCTATTATTATAATCTGGACAAGCTGTGTGTTTGGTATTCCAAATACATAGTTAAGTCCGGAGTTTATCTGCATTGTTCCAAGTCCCAAGGATGTTGCAACACCTGCTACAGTTGCAAATACTGCCAGTATGTCTATCAATTTGCCTATTGGACCTCTGACTCCCTTTTCTCCGATAAGTGGTACGAATCTACTGCTCATCAAGCCTGGGTAGCCCTTTCTGTATTGGAAATATCCGAGGGCCATTCCCATTATTGTATATGCAGCCCAAGGGTGGAATCCCCAATGTTTGAAGGATGCCCTTATGGCAAATTGTGCCGCTTCGTTACTTCCAGGAGTAAGCCCTCCTGGAGGTGCAAGTAAATGTGACATTGGCTCTGCTATTCCCCAGAATACCAGTCCAATACCCATTCCAGCTCCAAAGAGCATGGCAAACCAGGTTTTGTTTGAAAATTCCGGTTTAGAATCATCTGGTCCAAGCTTAATTTTCCCATATTTGCTGAAAGCTATGAATAAACCAACTAGTACAAATATGAGCATTGTTATAAGGTAAAGCCAACCAAATTGTACTTCCAGAAAATTCAACACCTTATTCATTGCCTCACCGAACTGTTTATTGAAAAACAGTCCGATGAGGGTGATAACAGCCACTATAGCAAGGGAAACATAGTAGACGACCTTGTCAGTTCCTTGATGAGAATCACCAATTTTGAAGTCATCCTTTATTTCAGGTGTTTTGTTATCCATATTAATCCACCTTATAAACTACCTGCTCTTTGGCATCATCTGTAAGTGCCTTTAGGGCAGTCCATACTCTTGAGGTTCTCAGTTTCCACTGTGCTTCAGTGGATGATGCCGGGTCTCCCAGTGGGTATGGTATGGATATTGTTGGAACTATCTTATTTGCTCCTACTGTTGATGCAACCGGAACTAAATTACACATCTGAACTATTGGGAAACCTGCTTTTTCAAGTTCTTTTACCATTGTTGCTCCGCAACGTGTACAGGTTCCTCAGGTGGAGGTTAATATTATTCCGTCCACATTATCTGCTTTAAGATAAGGAATCATTTCCTTGGCCATTCTTGCTGCTTCATTTTCAGTTGTACCAGTTCCTACTGTTGAATAAAAATATGGATGCAGCTTTCCTATCTTGCCTTCTTTTTCGAAGTATTTCATTGCGTCCACAGGGACTACTCTGTTTGGATCTGAATCTGCTGCTGCTGGATCATATCCGGCATGGATAGTTTTAAATACTTTTGGTTCCAGTCTGTCTAACTTGGAGATATCATATCTTCCCCAACGTGTAGCGGAAGCTGACTGAATTCTGTCAGGATTGTCCACAGGTACGATTCCACCTGAGGTCACTAATGCAATGTTTGCCTTTGTTAAATCAGCTAATGGAGGTGCTACTGGTATTCTTTCCTTCATAACAATCGGAAGCTCAGTTACAAACGGCTCTCCATTTACCTTTTTAAGCAGCATTTCAACTGCTCTTTGTGCTGCAATCTTACCATCTTTTCTCATAACCTGATGTCTGATTCCTCTTACAAAGAAACCGCCATCCTCCTGAGAAATCATTTCTTCACCATTAAGAATTCTTTTTGCAAGTCCGGCTATCTTTTTAACATCATCTCTCATTGATGCTGCACTGTTTCCACCTGGCATGATATAAACATCCTGCTTAAACATTTCAACACCTGGATTCTCATGATTCATTGAGGTAATTGCAGTTACACCATATTTATCCTGGAAGTGCTTTGCAACAGTACCGCATGCCACACCATATCTTCCGGCCTGGAATGCTGGTCCGGCTAAAAGTATATCGAACTCAAGACCTTCAACCAGTTTATCTATTTCGTTCAAAGCTTCTTCAGTGTTTGATCCCATATAGTTATCACCGCAAATTATGGTTCCAACTATTTCTGTATCTTGTAATTCAGCTTTATAGGCCAAACCGGGGCCTTTAACTTCTTTAAGTAATGAAGGAGTGACATCTGCCATGTCTTCTCCGCCTATTCCTGCAAAAAACTGGTTTAGATATAAAATTACTTTTTTCATTTTAAGCCACCTCCTAAAATTCTGCCATGGTCTTTGGAGACCATCCAATTATTTGATCACCACAGAACATATTATTGTTTTCCATTATTAATGAACCATCTTCTCTGACAGTTGGTCCGAGCTTTTCGTCATATGCCCAGCCTCCTGACATTCCATCACGGCCTGCAGCAGCCAATTCACCGATTACTTTCTTCATTGGAGGTAATTCCAAAAGTTCAGAAACATTACCAGTTGAAACTATTGCGTCTGCCAAAGGATCCAAAACAACAAGCGGCTGGCTCTTTCCGTCTCTGCCTGTACATTCATTTGTAAGTCCTACAGTTTTAACTCCTGCTTTTTCAAGTTCAACAAAGCAAGCTATAAAGTCAGCATCAGGGTTTCCATAGCCTTCTTCTGTAAGTATTGCCCCGTCTGCTCCAAGAATATTTGCAAGTCTAGCCACCTGCTGAGCAGATCTTTGTTTCTGTTCAAGAGAAACGTTTAGGTTAGACATTATAACTCCAAGGAAATTCAGAGTTTTTCCATGATTTTCATATAAAAGCTTGATTACTGGATTGTTCTGGAAATCATAGGTAGCCCATTTTGATGAGCATGGCATAAATGATCCATCAATAACTGCTCCATCTAATACCTCATTTGGATGTACCAGAGTTGGTATGAAGTGGTTCATATCCCATCCATAAAGCAAATCGTTATATCCCATTTCTTCCATCTGGGTCTGTGGCTGCATTACATAAACAACTGAAGGAAGCTTTTCAATTTCTTCTCCCCTACCTCTGACTGATCCTAACTCTAAAACTTCAACATTATCAGGTTTTGCTTTTCTGACAGAGTATGCAATATATTCAGCCAGCTTGTGGGTTGCCCATCTTATTGCATGATTTTTCTTCTGCTGTTCTCTTTGTTCAAAAATCTCATCAGTATCACATACAAGGCAGATATTTATTGTCTTGGAGAAATAAGTAAGTTCAGCACCCTTGCCGCTCATGTCAATTAGTCCGTCACCAAAGCTTCCCCAATGCTTGCCAACGCCTAAAACTGCGACGCCCTTTAAACAATTTGTTCTTCCTGTCCCAGCTGATAAAACATCTCCTGTAACACCGGGAAAAGCCGGTCTTCCATCAATCTTTGCCCTTGGTTCAACTGCTTCCTTAACAGGTACTATCCTGGTTTCATCTCCAGGCTTGGCGATTTCTATATCACACTCAGTGATATGCTCATCCTCCATAACAAAGCGAATAAGTTCTTCTTTATTCAATGTCAATAAACCATTCTCAAATAAAGTCTTGTCACCGAATACAACATCATCAACAATGAAATTTGCCAATTCTAGTTTCAAATTTAACATCCCCTTCTGATAAAAAATGTTTTCAACTACATTATATAACCAAGTTCGATATTGTAAACATGTTTAATTTATATACTTGTATCTTTATGAGAACGAAAAAATACCTGTGAATAAAATATCAAATCACAGGTATTTCGAATTATTTCCAACTAGATATTATTAATTTAATATATCTGAGCATTGATTCTGTATTTTTATCAAGATCTTGCTCAGTTTTTACATCTTCAATAACTTCTGTAAGAAAACCTCTGTATATGGTAATCATCATATCATTGGCATCTCTCATTACTGATTCACTAATGTTTTTATATTCCTTATCCTTTAAATCTCTCAAAATGGATAAATTTCTTGCGTGAATTGTACAGCCCCTCATCATTCTTTGGATATCATCGGCGTGACCGCCCAATTCCTCTGGAAACATTTTGAAGTAGTATTCAAACAGCTCACAAACTGTGAAGTTTGGTGTGGTAAAGAATATAGCCCTGTAGATTTTGGGTTTTCTGAAGGAATAGTAACAAAACTTTTCCCATACCTTTAAAAACCTCTCTAGGGGATCCTCTACCTTTTCGACCTCTTCCAAAAGACTTTTATGATACTCATTCAAGTACTTAATGGATGCAAATCCAATGAGATAGTCTATATTTTCAAAATAATTATATAATGTAGCGGGATTATATCCTGCCATATTAGCTACTTTTCTTACTGTTACAGCATCTATGCCTTCAGTTTCAATAATCTTATTTGTTGCTTTGACAAAATAAGACATTATTCTTAATTTTTGGATTTCTTTATTTCTGTCCATGGAACCGCTCCATTCTTGATTTTATCTTTGCTTATATTAACATACATTTCCATGGATAACTATAAGTTAATCACTAAAGCCAATATTCAATGATAAAATCAATGTTCACCAATCAATCTAAAGCATATAAAAATAAATGAATATGAAGTGGAGAAGCGACCCAAACAGTACAAAGCAATGGAAGAGCTCATGGAAACCAAAGGCTTTGGATATATTAGGCTTCTTTAAACCATAAATTACTCCACCGATGGTATAGGATAATCCACCTGCAACTAAAATGGAAAGTCCCACTGGACCGGAGTAATTAAGAACATATCCAATCAAGAAAACAGATATCCAGCCCATGATTAAATATGTCACAGTATAGAGCCACCTAGGTGCTCCTATCCAAAATACTCTGAAGAATACCCCACCCAAGGCCATGGCCCAAATCAGTGCCAGCATAAATATCTGCAATTTTCCGGATACAACCCTCATTAATATTGGAGTATAGGAACCTGCGATCAACACATAGATCATTGAGTGATCAAGCTTTTTAAGTTTCAGGATAATGTCCTTACCTGCCATAACAAGATGATACACACCACTTGTTGTATAGAGCGCAATTAAACTTAAACCAAATATTGCAGCTCCGATGATTATTTTAAGATCCGATGTCAAACTTATAGATTTGAATAGAAGCAGTATCAATCCAAATAATGATAATACCGCCCCTCCCAAGTGTGTAAGTGAGTTTACAGGCTCTCTGATGTATTTATTCATGTCTATCCCCTCCATACCCTAATTTTATAACAAACTTCTTGTTAGCACTAGTGCTATATATCAATATTGCTTTATTATAAAGTTAAAAGGAGGTAAATTCAACCACAATATATCTATTCAAAGAGTCTGAAACCACCAATAAAAGCAACGGTGTACAAAATCAGAAACAAGAGCAATACATAAAACACAGGCATTAAAGCTGTGTCTTTCTTCTCTTTTCTCACCATAAGGACATATCCCATAATCAGGAGTATCCCCAAAATCAAAACCAGATCCTTCATGATAAACTGTGATATTACAATCAAAAATAAGCCGGGATAGAGTAATAGATTCCAGGTTTTCAAACTTTAACCCTCCTGACCAATCCTTTTTAATACTGTCACCGATAATGGACTAATTTTAATCTTGCCCTTTGTAGATACTACACTAAAACCTTCCTTAAATACTTTTAAATCTTCGCAAAGAATCTCATATTTACCTGGTCCAATATTAACTGACCTTGTCTTCTCATTTGAATTTAATACAATGATCAATTCTTCGTCTTCATCCCTCAGTTTATATGCAACAATACCTCTTCCTGCATGGAGCAAGTTTATTGAATCCGAAATCTTTTTAACCGTATCGAGTCTGAATAGCTTATGCTCTTTTCTAAGCTTAATTAAATCAGAAATATAATTTACTGTTTCCCTGTATTTATAAGCTCTTGTCCAATCAAACCTGTTAATAATATCCGGGGATTTATATGAGTTCTCAACTCCGAATTTAGTTCTTAAAAATTCCTGGCCACCATGTAAAAATGGAATACCCTGTGATAAAAGAACAATTGCAGTTCCAAGGGCATGTCTTCTTATAAGCTTGGATTCCGGATCATTTGGGTCAATCT
>JASDTM010000035.1:0-4473 GCA_041891535.1 Clostridiaceae bacterium | reverse complement strand
GTATATCAGACCAGGATTTTGAAAGACTCGTCACATTTTTAGTGGATAATGAATATATAGAGGTTTCAGGACCAGAATATATAACAGGAGTTGAAGCAGAAAAGCTGTTAAGATCCAGGGAGTTTTATGCTCATTTTTATTCTGAACCTGACTACAATGTTTATTTCGGAAAAGAAAAAATTGGATCAGTTCCATATACTCCTTCTGTAATGGTGGGTGAAAATATATACCTTTCTGCAAAGGTTTGGAAGGTGGAAGAAGTTGAAACCTCTTCTAAAAAAATTCACGTAACTAAAGCAAAGGATGGGAAACCCCCTAAATTTCTTGGAGTCGGAAACCCTGTAACAAGAGAAATCCGCCATGAAATGGAAAGAATAATGAGGACACCCTCTGAATGGAAATTATACGACGACAGAATAAAAGAAATGCTACAGAAAATGTCGGAGGAGAATGTCAAAGACAGAAGTATTTATTGGGTTGATGGCAATATAACAAAGAATGCTGTAAGAACCTTTGAAAGTACGAGGGTCAACAGAACCCTTTTAGCACTTTTACAAATGGTGGGTGAGGATGAAACCTCCATGAGGTTTGTACTTGATGACTACTCATCAAAAATTGAGGGAGCAGATCTTGAGAATATTTTCTATGCCCTGATTTCAAATGGTCTGGTGGAAGAGGACTTGATCGATTTTCTATCAGGCAGACCTGATATTGTAGACAGGATATTCTCACACAGCAAGTACATGAATCTTGTTCCCTATGATTTAAAGGTTAAATACATTATGAAAAACTACTTTGACATAGAAGGAACAAGGGCATATATAGAAAAAATCAGACAAGAGGCTTTTGAATATATCAATCTTTAAGAAGTAAAACGGAGGTTAATATGGACGTAAAAGAAGCTATTTTCACAAGAAGAAGCGGCAGATACTATACTGATGAATATGTCAAAGATGAGGATATAGACCTTTTGATAAAAGCCGGGACAATGGCAGCAACTGCATCAGCCATGGAACCCTGGGGCTTTGTCGTTATAAGGGATGAAGATGAAATAAAAGAGCTTAACAGGATAACCAAGATATCCAATTTGAAGGAACTTAAAAGTAACCCTTCATTGGAGCAATACAGAGCCTGGTTTGAGAATGAAAAGTTCTCAGTATTCAATAAGGCTAAGAATCTAATAGCAATCTATGGAAATACAGACTCCCATTTTTATAAGTACGATTGCTCCCTGTGCGCTGCCAATATCATGCTTCTTGCACATTCCATGAATATCGGCACCTGCTGGGTGGGATTTGGTCATAAGACACTTAATACACCGGAATTTAAAAAGGAACATAACGTTCCCGAGAAATTTGATTTAGTTGCAACTTTGACACTGGGGTATTCAAGAAAAACATTGACACCGCCAGTAAGAAGGGAACCGCTCATATTCAGCAGAAAGTAAAAAGTTTAATCAATGAGAGGGGTATTTTATGAAAAAGATCCACGTCAGTGAAGCTTTAGGCAGTGTTTTATGTCATGACATGACTGCCATTACAGAGGACGGGTTTAAAGGAGTAAGGTTTAAAAGGGGACATGTCATAAGGGAGGAGGATATTCCTGCCTTTTTGGACATGGGTAAAAACTATATCTTTGTCTGGGATCCAATGGTAAATGAAGTACATGAAGAAGATGCAGCAATAAGACTCTCAAACGTAATATCCGATGATTCAGTAATAATATCCGGACCCTCAGAGGGGAAGATGACAATTTCTGCAGCCTTTGACGGTCTTGTCAGAATAAATAAAGAGGGTTTGAAAGCGATCAACTCACTCCCGGATTATACTGTTGCAACAGTTCCTGATAAGCTGAAGGTTAAAAAAGGTGACAAGCTGGCCGGTGTCAGAATTGTACCATTGGTGACAGCTGAAGAGAATGTTAAAAAGGCTGTTGAACAGGCAGAGGAATTTAAACCGGTTATAACTGTGAAGCCCTTCCATGATTTAAAATGCGGACTTATCATTACTGGGACTGAGATATATGAGGGAAGAATCAAGGATAAGTTTGAACCTATAATCCGTGGAAAACTGGAAGAATACAACAGTACCCTTTTAGGAGTAGTCAAGTGCCCAGATGATATAGAAATGATAAGAAGAGCCAAAAATTATTTCATGGAAGAAAAGGCAGACATCATACTATTCACAGGTGGAATGTCTGTGGACCCTGATGATCTGACACCAGGAGCCATAAAAGAAGACGGAGCTGAACTCATTTGTCAGGGAGTACCGATGCAACCTGGAAATATGCTTACTATAGCGTATCTTAAAGATACCCTGTTAGTTGGAATACCAGGTGCTTCAATGCATGCCAAGGTAACAAGCCTGGATGTATTCTTGCCAAGATTCTTTGCAAAGGAAAGAATCACTAAGGGTGAAATAGCTGATCTCGGACTTGGAGGACTTTGCCTGAACTGCAAGGAATGCACCTATCCTGTGTGCTACTTCGGAAGGGGGAATTAAATGAAAAACAACCTTAAAGATTTTAAAAGTATAGGCATATACAAGGAACTTATAGACAAGCTTAATTCAGGATCTCCTCAAGTACTTTTAAGGATTTTTGGTAAGGAAGGGATTATGGATGAGATGGGTAAGTATCTCATTGACCCTGAAGAGATGACCAAAGACATTTCAATGGTTTTAAGTGAGGATCCTTCAACATTTTTACCAAGTGGTTTGGAAGAAAAGGATGTTGATTTAATCTTGGAAGCATATTCAAAGGGTAAGCCACTATTAAGGCAGGATAAGGGA
The DNA here is from genome assembly GCA_041891535.1 of Clostridiaceae bacterium. GTDB lineage: Bacteria > Bacillota > Clostridia > Clostridiales > Clostridiaceae > JG1575. The sequence continues at coordinate 1,684 of JASDTM010000035.1, read as the reverse complement.
AAAGGACTGTTTTATTTTGCGGAACCCTTCTTCCCAAGGGAAAGATTGATTGTCTTAGGTGGTGGTCATGTTGCAGTTCCTGTAGTTGAATTTGCTTCAAAATGTGGGTTTAAGGTAACAGTTGTAGATGACAGACCATTTTTTGCCAACAAGGAAAGATTCCCCTGGGCTGAAGAGGTTATCTGCGACTCCTTTGATAGCTATCTGTCTAAGCTTAATGTTACGTCTTCAGACTATATTGTTTTGGTGACAAGGGGACACAGGTATGACCTGGACTGTTTAAGACAGATATTTAAAAAGAAGACGCCAAGATATTTGGGAATGATTGGTTCTAAAAGAAGGGTTGCAGTAATAAAAGAGAAGCTCTTGGAAGAAGGAGCGGATAAATCCTCGCTGGATTTCATGAATTCACCAATCGGGCTTAAAATAGGTGCTCAGACACCTGAAGAAATCAGTATCTCCATAGTGGGAGAATTGATTCAAAGAAAAAGGTTGGATCTTGCAGAAGAATCCTTTATAAACAGATCAGATTTGGATCCTGATGTGGTTTATAGTATCCCAGGTATGATTAAAGGCAGAAGCCTTGTTACAATATTGGAAAGCAACGGATCTGTACCTAGAGGTGCTGGTGCTTCAATGACTGTGACCAAAGACAGAAGGATAGAGGGCTCCATTGGCGGAGGTTGCAGTGAATCAGAAGTAGTTGTCACTGCAGCACAAAATACCGGTACAGGAAGATACTTCATTCAAAAGATTGACTTATCCGGAGCGAAGGCTGAGGATGAGGGCATGGTCTGCGGTGGCAATATGACTGTCCTTGTTGAGGATCTTGATTAATACTGAATAATGATTAATCATTATTCACCAATCATTAAACAAACCATTACAGGTTCAATAATTTTTTTTGGTTCTATAATATTTTGGTGGGCAAAAGGTAAAGCCGAAAAATCTTCCATGAATTCTTGAAGATTTTTCGGCTTTTTTCCAACCTAAATATTGTAGAACCATATTATAGAACCATTTTGTAGAACGAATTTTTGATTCTGATGCTAAATAACATAGTCCAATTCCGGATTGAATTCGGCTGCGTGTTTTGTATTGGAATCCTGCTGTCTTACAAGCTTTGGCTTTCTTGAAATGACTCTTGATGGCACCCCAACTGCGGTTGCAAATGCCGGGACATCTGATAAAACAACTGCATTTGCACCTATTCTTGCACCATCACCAATATTTATGTTGCCAAGGAGCTTTGCTCCGGCTCCTATTAAGACATTGTCTCCGATTGTAGGATGTCTTTTAACGCCTGGTTCGCCTCCGATTCCACCTAGAGTTGCTCCATGGAATATTGTTACATTAGAACCAATTATTGCAGTTTCTCCTATAACTATTCCCATGCCGTGGTCAATGAAAGGGTTGTCTCCAATCTGAGCTCCAGGGTGGATTTCAATTCCTGTCTTTGCCCTGGACTTTGCGCTTATTCTTTCTGCAAGGAAATAGTATCCCTTGTTATATAGTGCATGGGCTCTTTTATGGGAAGCCAATGCCTTGACTCCTGGTGAGTAAAGCATGTATTGGATAAGTGATTTTCTTGCAGGATCCTTTTCTCTGGCAGTTTTAGCAAGGGAAATCAAGTAATTTATATAGTTCAAATTTATTCCTCCTCAAATAGGGCAGTGGACAGGTA
>JASDTM010000034.1:0-28334 GCA_041891535.1 Clostridiaceae bacterium | reverse complement strand
CTTTTCAATCTCAGTACTGCCTAATTCTGCCATAAGCTCATTCTGTTCTGCTTTGCCTGTTATATGTACTTCTTTAATCCTGTTTATTTCATCGAACATATGTTTCTTTTTGTTTTGGAACATTTCCCATCTTGTATCATCAACTAGGCCTGTTTTTCTACCAAGCTCAGTTAATCTTAAGTCCGCATTATCCTGCCTGAGCTCTAGCCTGTATTCTGATCTTGCAGTCATCATACGATAGGGCTCTTCAGTTCCCTTTGTTATAAGGTCATCTACCAATACACCAATATATGCCATGGATCTGTCCAGAGTTATCTGTTCCTGATTTCTATACCTTAGTGAAGCGTTTATTCCGGCAAGTAAGCCTTGGCCTGCTGCTTCTTCATAGCCTGATGTACCATTAATCTGACCTGCTGCAAACAATCCGTCGTATTCCTTGAATTCAAGGGTTGCTTTCAGCTGAAGGGGATTGATACAGTCATACTCAATGGCATAGCCTGTCCTCATGATTTCAGCATTCTCCAAGCCTTTTACTGTTCTTAAGAACTTCAATTGAATTTCTTCCGGTAATGATGAGGACATGCCTTGTATATACATCTCTTGAGTAAACTCTCCCTCAGGCTCAATGAATATCTGATGACGCTCCTTGTCTGCAAATTTAACCACCTTATCTTCTATGGAAGGGCAGTACCTGGGTCCAATTCCAACAATTGATCCATTATACATGGGAGATCTATGTAGGTTATCCCTGATTATTTCATGTGTAGCTACTGAAGTATAGGTAAGATAGCAGCTAACCTGCTTATCTCTTTTCAAGCCTTGGTTCATAAATGAGAAGGGGACTATTTCCTCGTCACCAGGCTGTTCCTCCATTACTGTAAAGTCAATGGATCTTTTATTAACCCTGGCTGGAGTTCCTGTTTTAAATCTTCTGAGCTCAATACCCAAATCCAAAAGGGACTGGGACAAATCGTTGGCTGGCTGCATACCGGATGGTCCGCTGCTGTAGCTTGTTTCTCCGATTATTATCTTTCCCTTTAGATAGGTTCCTGTACAAAGGATGACATTAGGCGCAGTAAAAACAGCACCGTTTTTGGTTAAAACTCCGGTGATTTTTCTACCCTCATTCATTATTTTTGAAACTTCAACCTGCTTTACCTCAAGGTTTTCCTGATTCATAAGAGTCAGTGTCATCTCTTCCTGGTATCTTTTCTTGTCAGCCTGTGCCCTTAAAGAATGGACTGCAGGACCCCTTGAAGTATTGAGCATCCTTGACTGGATGAAGGTCTTATCTATATTCTTTCCCATTTCTCCACCCAGGGCATCAACTTCTCTAACTATATGCCCCTTTGCAGTACCTCCAATATTGGGGTTACAGGGCAAATAGGCAATGGATTCCATACTGAGTGTCAAAAGAAGGGTTTTAACACCGGTTCTTGCAGAAGCTAAAGCCGCCTCAGCTCCGGCATGTCCTCCTCCTATAATAATTACTCCAAAATCATCTGCTATATAGCTCATTTTTACCTCTATTTTCCTATACAAAAGCCTGAGAAAATCTTATCTACAAGGTCTTCCCTCAAGGTATCACCTGTAATTTCTCCCAAGGCCTGCCAAGCGTCATTGACATCTATTGTGACAAGATCCATTGGAGTCATATTCTCAATTGCTGCAATTGATTCTTCAAGTGATGCCTCGCATCTTATCAAGGCTTCCTTATGTCTTGAAGCTGTTATCATAACCTCACTCAATGAGGTCATGTTCTTTAAAATCATATCTCTTATTCTGTTTCTTACTTCTTCCAACCCAAAGCCATTGGATGCAGAAATTATTGTTGCCGTATCTTTGACCTTTTCTGGTATTTCTGCAACAGTAGGGAGGTCCTGCTTATTTATAAGGGTAATCCTGTTTAGTTTGTTTGTAAGCTCCATAAGCTCTAGGTCCTCTTCCGATAGCTCCCTTGATTGATCAAGTACCAGAATTACTAAATCTGCTTCTTCTATGTTTCTTCTTGATCTTTCAACGCCGATTGATTCAACCTCATCACTTGTTTCCCTGATTCCTGCAGTATCAACAAGCCTTACAGGTATTCCGTCGATATTAATGAACTCCTCAATAATATCCCTAGTTGTTCCCGGGATATTGGTGACAATCGCCCTGTTTTCATTAAGAAGGGCATTAAGAAGTGAGGATTTACCCACATTGGGTTTTCCGGCAATTACAACCTTAATTCCTTCCCTTACTATTCTTCCGGTTTCAGCTGTGGATAGCAGCTTTTCAATTTCATATCTGACTGCTTCCAGCTTATTTGCCAGTGCCAGATCAGATTTACGCTCCAGCTCATCATCCGGAAAATCTAAAGTAACCTCTATTTCAGCCATGACATTTAAGAGTATGCTTCTTAAATTTGAAATCCTTCCTGATAAATCTCCTCTGCTTTGTTCATTTGCGGATCTTAATGCAGCGTCTGTCCTTGAATTGATAATATCCATTACTGCTTCAGCCTGAGATAAATCTATCCTTCCATTTAAAAATGCTCTTTTGGTAAATTCTCCGGGCTCTGCCAGGTAAGCACCTTTTCTTATTAAAAGATCAAGTATTTTACGGACGGGCAGGGGACCACCATGGCAGCTTATCTCAACTACCTCTTCTCCTGTATAGCTTTTGGGGCCCTTGAAGTAGCTTACTAAAACCTCATCAATGGTTGCTTCTCCGTCTTTGATATGCCCATACCTTATTGTGAAGGGCTTTATTGTGCTTAGCGGTCTATTGTTTACCCCTCCAAAAATATCTGAAGCAATGGAAAGAGAATCCGGTCCGGATAATCTAATTACCGATATGGAGCTTATGGATACTGAGGTAGCAATGCCTGCTATGGTTTTTTCTTTTAACATATATAATCACCAAACTTGTGTTTTTTTCAAATTAATTTATTTTCTGATTTTTTATTAATATCCAATATTTAGCCCTGTCTATTTTATAGTGCGGAATTTGGAATTTAATGTGTTAATTTAGGTAAATATTTCATAGTACTTCTTTTGGCTTTGAAATAAATCCTGACTTATTCTTCAATTATATTGTAAAAAGCCTGAGATTACTCAGGCTTTTTTGATTTATCCAGTTCAATAACTACCTTTCTGAAAGGCTCTTCTCCTTCGGAGTGTGTCTTTACATTGGGATATTCCTGAAGTCTGGAATGTATTATTCTTCTTTCATAAGGGTTCATTGGATCAAGCTTTATGCTCTTACCGTATTTGGATACCTTCCAAGCCGTCTTTTCAGCAAGCTTTCTCAAGGTTTCCTCTCTTTTTACTCTGTAGCCTTCGGTGTCGATAATGACTCTTTTATAATTTTCATTTCTGCTTTTGTTTAAGGAAAGATTTGTTATATATTGAAGAGCATCCAGGGTTTCACCTCTGTAACCAATGATAAGTCCCATTTTAGGACCTGCAAGGTTAACTCTTATAGCTTCATCATCTTCCTTGACTCTGATCTCTGCCATAAGTCCCATTGTATCTAAAAGCTTTCTTAAGAAATCCTTGGTCTTTTGAACCATATTTTCCTTTTTAACTGATGCTTCGATGACAAAGGGTCTTGCACCAAAACCGAGAATTCCCTTGGAGCCTTCTTCCACTACCTTGTATTCAAGGTTTTCATTGGTGGTTTTAAGCTGTGCTACTGCACTTTCAAGGGCTTCCTCCAGTGTTTTACCTGTATATTTTGTTGTTTCCATTATTTTCTGACCACCTTGTTTTTCTTTGCTTTAGTCTGGCCATAGGACTGTGACTGAATCTCTTCTTCAGTTATGATTTCAGGCATTTTCAGCTTGTTATCTTTATCAAGTGTATTCATAAGCCACTGCTGAAGTGCTCTGAATATATTACCTGTCACCCAGTATAAACCAAGTGCTGCTGGCTGTGACCAAGTGAACCAACCCATCATGGCCATCATCATATAGTTCATTGTATTCATTTGTTTAGCCTGTGCAAGCGCTTCAGGTGACATGGTTTTTTCCTGTCCCTTCTGTGTTATCCAGGTAGTCAGATACATTGTAGCTACAGTCAGAACTGTTAAAGGAATATTTCCAGTCGCTGACAAATCACTGATGAGTGGTGTAAATTTCAAATTTGAGAGTGTGCCGTTACTTGCCAATTGTCTGAATACATTGAATAATGCTATAAACAAAGGCCACTGCAGCAGCATAGGAAGACATCCTCCGAACATGCTGACGCCATTTTCACTCATGAGCCTTTTCTGCTCAAATTGAAGCTTTTGAGGATCGTTCTTATATCTCTCCTGGATTTTTTTAAGCTCAGGCTGAATTGCTGACATTTTCTTTGAGCTTCTCAGTGCCTTCCAGTTAAGAGGGAATACTAAAATATTAAAGGCGATGGTAAAAAGGATGATTGCAAGTCCCCATTTCATACCCGGGTCACTTACAAATCCGCTCATAAAGTTTATGAGTACATTGAAAATACTTTCAAATATACCATTTATGCTGTTTTGCAATGGAGTTCCTCCTATTCCTGATCAACAGGATCGTAAATTGCCCCTCTGTAGAAGGGATTACATCTCAGAATTCTTTTAATAGACATCCATGAGCCCTTAAGTGCACCATACTTTTCCAAAGCCTCCAAAGAATACTCTGAGCAGGTTGGAAAAAATCTGCAGCTTGGCCTTTTTACAGGAGAGATGTATTTCCTGTATGCCTTAACAATTTTGATCAATATTGTTTTCATTTTGAATTAGTCCCGCTTTTTTATATAAGTAGCGAACCTGTGAGCAAATCTCTTTGTAAGATTTGCCATTGATTGCATTTCTGGCCAAGAATACCAGATCATGCTTTTTCTCGATGTCATTGGAATTAAGTCGTACAGCCTCTGAAATAAGTCTTTTGACCCGGCTTCTTACAACACTTTTACCGACCTTCTTCGATACGGATATACCTACTCTGTTATGTGGTACACCATCAATGACGTTTTTTCCGTTTTTCAATTTGTACAGAACAAGAATTTCACTGGAGTAGGATTTACCTCTTCTGTATACATTACGAAATTCCTGATTCTTCCTCAGTCTTTCATGCTTCAATCCTATTCCCCTTAATTACAGAAAAAGGCCACATTACTGCGGCCCTTAAGCTGCTAATCTTTTACTGCCCTTTAATTATCTTCTCTTAAGAACATTTCTACCGTTTTTAGTAGCCATTCTCTTTCTGAAACCATGTTCTTTCTTTCTCTGCTTCGTTTTTGGCTGGTATGTCATGAACATATATAAACACCTCCTTAAAAGGGTATTACCTAATTTATTTTTCTACATAGTACTAAACCATTATACTCATCTCAAATTAACGTGTCAATAAAAGTACCCTCTGTCTTTTCGTAACTTTGTACTCCTGCCTTGGGTTTTTAGCCCAGATTTCTGTGGATAACTCCTTGAAAATAGTTTTGCCATTTGCTATCATAAAAGAACGAAAAACAGTGAAACCATTGAAATCGCTTGATTGCAGATGGTTTCAACTTTATTTTATCCACACTTTACTCACAGTTTATCCACAGGTTCCTATTGAAATATTAAGCCTGTTAATTACCTGTGCACAATCTGAGAATCACATATGGATAACCTGGTTGGAAAAACCATTGAAACATTGTATTTTAAGTGCTTCCGGCCATCCCATCCTTGTTGATATCATCTTAAAGTAAGCTGTTTATAAGTCCGCATATAAAGTTTCGGCTGAAGTAATTATTAACAGTCTGTGGAAAACATTATACACATGTTTTATTGAAAGGAAGATTAAATTATGAAGAACGATTTAAACAAAACCTGGCGGGATGTGCTTAATATAATAGAGGATGAAATACCAAACCCGGTGAGCTTCAAGACCTGGTTTTTGGCAATTACTCCTGAGAGCATATCCAACAGCCAGATAATCTTAAGTGTTCCAAACAGTATGACGAGGAACATGATAGAGAATAAATACCTGCCATTGACTAAAAATGCAATATCACATGTGACCAAGAGGGACCTGGACGTTAAAATAATAATAGGCGACCTTAAGGATAATGATCTTTCCATAGAAGAAAAGAAGGAAATGGACCCAAAATCTGAGCCCAAACAAAATTTACCAACCTTCAATGGCACTGTATATGGAAATTTAAACCCAAAATATACCTTTGAATCCTTTGTCATTGGAAACTCGAACAGATTCGCCCATGCTGCCTGCCTGGCAGTTGCAGATGCACCAAATGATGCTTATAACCCACTTTTCATTTATGGAGGAGTTGGCCTTGGTAAAACACATTTAATGCATGCAATAGGCCATCAGATTATTAAAAACAACAAGAATGCCAAGGTAATTTATGTTTCCAGTGAAAAGTTCATGAATGAAATGATCCATTCTATTCAGAATAACAGTAATGAAGCTTTCAGGGAGAAATATAGAAAGAATGTAGATGTCATATTAATAGATGATATTCAGTTCATAGCAGGAAAAGAATCAACCCAGCAGGAATTATTCCATACCTTTAATGACTTGAAGGACTCAAATAAACAGATAATACTGTCCTCTGACAGACCGCCGAATGAAATTCCTACATTAGAAGACAGATTAAGGACAAGATTCTCCTCTGGACTTCTTGCTGATATACAGACTCCTGATTTTGAAACCAGGGTTGCAATATTGAAGAAAAAGGCTGAGGTTGAAAGATATATTGTTCCGGATGATGTTTTGATTTATATAGCAACAAAGGTAAAATCAAATATAAGGGATCTGGAAGGTGCTCTGATTAGGGTAATAGCATATGCAAGACTATCAAACAAAAGCGTTACCGTGGAGCTTGCAACCGAAACCTTGGTTGATATAGTAACAGAAAACTCTTCTAAGGAAGTTTCTGTGGAGCTGATCCAACAGGTGGTGGCAAATTACTATAATATATCTGTGGATGATTTGAAAAGTGCAAGAAGAACAAGAAATGTAGCCTTTCCAAGGCAGATTGCAATGTATCTATCAAGGACACTTACTTCAACTTCCCTGCCCAAGATAGGGGAGGAGTTCAATAAGGACCATACAACAGTAATGCATGCACATACCAAGATAATTGACACCATGGACAAGGAAGACGCTTTAAGGCAAACCATTGCCAACATTAAAAAGAAGCTGACTACATAGTAATCCACAATGTTATTAAATCTGTGTTGAATAGTTTGTGGATTACTTCGAAAATAAAAATACCTGTGGAAAACCTCAAAATTATCCCAGATTTAATCCACAGGTTATCAATAGGCAAAAGTAGCTGATACCAATGCTTATGGGTAGTTTTCAACAAATTCACAGCCCCTACTACATCTACTGTTTAAATTATTATTATATTATCTATATAAAACGAAAAAATTTCACTATGTGGACAAACACATATAAGAGCGGAGGATGCTTAATGTTTTTTAAATGCAATAAAAAAGATCTGGTGGATGCAGTCAATGTGGTTCAAAAAGCTGTAGCTGCAAAATCGACCAACCCACTTTATGAAGGTATATTCTTAGAAGCCAAGGGATCAACCATAACTTTAAGGGGAACTGAAACTGATGTTTCCATCGAAACAGTATTTTTAACCGAGGTCATAGAAGAGGGAAAAATTGTTGTTGATTCAAAAATGTTTGGTGATATTATCCGTAAGCTCCCAAACAATGTGATAACCCTTGAGAAACAGGACAACAACAGCATCAGAATAAGTGCTGAAAAATCAGTTTTGAACCTGTTTTATATGGATGCCACCAATTTTCCTGAGTTTCCAAAGGTAGTAGATTCAAATAAGCTGACCTTCCCTCAAAGCGGACTGAAGAAAATGGTTAAGAATGTTCTTTTCTCAGTAGCCCAGGAGGATACAAGACCAATACTCATGGGAGTTTTGTTTGAAATCAAAGAAGGCAAGATAAATCTTGTTGCCATGGATGGCTACAGACTTGCCATGGTTTCTGAGGATATAGAAGAGGATCTTGGATACACAAAGGTTGTCTCAGGAAGGACCTTAAGGGATGTATTGTCACTTCTTGATGATTCAGAAAAGGATATTACAATCTCCTTCACAGATAACCATGCTCTTTTTGAAGTGGATTCAGTAAAGATAATTTCAAGACTTCTCCAAGGTGAATATTTAAGATACGAGAATATGATACCTGATTACAGCAAGCTATCTGTAGTCATAGACAGATCTGAATTCTTAGATGCAGTTGACCGTGCAAATGTCATGGCCAATGAAGGGACCACCAACCTTATAAAGTTTAACTTTGAGGATAACAATATTGTTATTGCCTCAAATTCAAAGCTTGGTAAGCTCCGTGAAGAGGTTTATGGAGAAATGACAGGAGAGCCATTGGAAATTGCCTTCAATGCAAAATACATCCTGGACATATTAAAGGTTATTGATGACGAGAAGATTGTCATGGAAATGACCTCAAACATATCTCCTTGCATCATAAGGCCAAATGAGAATCCATCCTCACTATACCTGGTACTTCCTGTCAGGATTGCCAGATCATGATGAGTATAAAAATTAAAATAGACGGCGATTTCATAAGAATGGACACACTTATGAAATTATCCGGCATGGTATCCATGGGTGGAGAGGCTAAGCACTTCATCCAGGATGGTCATGTCAAGCTCAACGGAAAAACCTGCACTGAAAGATCCAAAAAGCTAAGAGAAGGTGACTTCATCGAGTTTGACGGACTTAAGGTCACGGTTGAAAAATCTGAGGAAGAATAGTGTAATTCCAATAATTTGGAAAGGTGATATTGCAAAAATAGTTTGCAATATCACCTTTCCCATCGCTATATTCTAATTGCCATAAACCTCTTTGATTTTTTTGAGTACCCTTCCAGGTGTTAAAGGTGCCTCCTCAAATCTTATACCAATGGCATCCTCAACTGCTGAGAATATTGCAGGCAGGGTAGGAATTACTCCGCATTCACCCACACCCTTTATTCCAAAGGTTCCCGCAGGATCATTGCTTTCTACAAGGATTGACACTATTTCAGGACAATCATCCATTGTAGGCAGCATATATTTGTGGAAGCCATCATTGTAGAAGCCCTTGCCGTCAATGTAGGTCATTTCCTCTCTTAGGGCATAGCCTACACCCATTGCAACTCCACCTTCAATCTGACCTCTGCATAGTACGGGGTTAACTGCTTTACCCACATCATGGGCTGCTGCAACCTTTAATACCTTGACCATTCCTGTTTCCATATCAACCTCGACCTCTGCTGCCTGGGCATGCCATGGCAATGAGTTTGGAGGTACTTTACAGGAGGTTGCAAGGAATTGATGTCCCCTTAAATGCATGTCATAGGCAAGCTTTTCCAAGGTAAGCTCCTTACCTCCGCCGAATATGACACCCTTTCTCATGTTGAGCTCCTCTGGAGGAACCTCCATGAATACTGAGGCTTTCTCAAATATATCCTTTCTAAGGATTTTGGCTGCAACCTCCAAGGCCTGGCTGACGGTATAAAGTGTTCTGGTTGCATGTGAGCCGATATCGAATGGGGTGGTATCTGTATCCCCGAATTTCATTATAGTTGTTTCAAATGGAGCACCTATAAGATCACAGGCTACCTGGATCAATGCTGTTGTACTGCCTGGTCCGATTTCTGGTATACCTGAATTAATAACAAGTGTGCCATCCTGCTCAACCTTTAAATAAACGGCATTATAGTCAACACAGAATGGGGAGGCATTGCTGACATGTGTTCCACAGGCAAGACCAACACCTTTTCTTATATTTCCAGTCTGAGGCTTTCCTCTTTTTTCACTCCAGCCTATTTCTTCGGCTGCCTTATCAATACATTCGTTGATTCCGATTGAGCCCACTGGGAATGGGAAGAAGCCGCTTCCATCCTCAAGCTTTCTTGTATTGAGCTTTCTGATTTCCAATAGATCCATACCTAATTCCTGAGCCATTTTATCAACAGCCGCCTCTACTATTGCAGTACCCTGAGGTGTACCAAAGCCTCTGAATGCACCGGCATTCTGTTGGTTGGTATATACAGGATGACCCTTATAGTGAAGGTTAGGAATGTGATAGGTTCCGGCAGTACCACAGGCACCTGCAACTCCTAAAAGCTCAACTCCGAAGGTGCAATAAGCACCGGTATTTAACCAGGAGGTAGTTGATATGGCAACGAATTTACCATCCTTTGTTGCACCTAGCTTTGTTTTTAAATAACCTCCGTGCCTTGTATCACTTGTCAGGAAATCCTCCTCACGGGTATAGATATACTTGACCGGTAATTTTGCCTTCATAGCCAGTAGTGCAGCAATAAATTCTGCCTTTCCGGATATTCCTATTCTTACTCCAAAGCCACCACCAACATAAGGAGGATTGGCAACACGTATCTTTGATTCCTTCAAGCCAAGTCCCTTGGCTAATATCATCTTTGTTGGGTGAGGTACCTGTGTAGTTGATATAACCTCAAGGAAGCCGTTCTTATAGGTTGCCACTGCACCGTGGACCTCCAGCTGACATTGCTTGACCCTTGGAAGCTCAATGAATACCTCAACTATTTTATCAGCTGCTTCAAAGCCCTTTTCCACATCACCAATCTGGAATTCTACTATTTCCCCACAAATGTTTTTATTCTTAGTGTGGCCTCCCTCTGGGGATACGGATCTTGGATTGACCAATGGTGCATCATCTTTTAAGGCTTCTATTGGGTCATATACTGCAGGAAGCTCCTCATATTCAATTTTTATAAGCTTTATAGCTTCCTCTGCTATTTTCTCAGTTGTTGCTGCCACCGCTGCAATTTCATCACCAATATATAAAGGCTCATTTGTAAAGGTGGTCTGGTCTAATACAGGCTCCATACCTGGTACAGTAGTTACCATCGGAGCTGCAGTGTTATATAGGTAGTTCGGTGTATTCTCATAGGTGACAACTGCCTTGACTCCAGGCAGTGCCTCCGCTTCGCTCGTATCTATTTTAAGCACCTTGGCATGGGCATAGGGGCTTCTTAATACCTTGGCAAAAAGCATATTAGGAAGATAAATATCCTCAGTGTACATTCCCTTGCCGGTGGCTTTATCCCAACCGTCATTTCTGGGTATATCGCGACCTACATAATCTAACAATTTATTTCTCCTCCCTTAATCTTTTTGCAGCTGACATTACGGCGTTCTCAATATTGACATAGCCTGTACAACGACAGATGTTACCACCAAGTGCTTCTTTTACTTCTTCACTTGTAGGGTCTGGATTCTCATCCAAAAGTGCTTTTGTTGACATGATCATACCTGGGGTACAGAAGCCACACTGAATTGCACCTTCAGTAATAAATTCCTCCTGGATAGGATGGAGCTTATCATCCTTTTCCAAGCCTTCGATTGTCTCTATTGTTTTACCATTGGCGTGCATTACAGGGATGATACAGGACAATACTGCCTTCTTATCCATGATTACAGTACATGCTCCACATTCTCCTCTTCTGCAGCCAATCTTAGTACCAGTCAGATATAGATTGGATCTTAGAAAATCCACCAGCTTTATCTCTGGATCCACCTCTTTGGTTATTAATTCTCCATTTATAGTCAAGGTTAATTTTTCCAATTTTCTCCACCCCCTAAATTTCAATTCCAAGCTGAACTGCTATGTCTTCCAAGGCTCTTTTAACCAAGACCGGAAGGGTTTGCTCTCTGTATTCCCTGCTGCCCCTTAAAGGGTTGCTCCTTGGATTGGCATTTTTTAGTGCCAATAAAGCTGCTTCAGCAATGGAGTCCTTGTCCAACTTTTTACCAGTAAGAAATTCTTCAGCTTCAATTGCCCTTACTGGACCTACACCCACTGGTGCCATATGTATTCTTGCTGATTCAATTATCCCGTCACCCATCCTAATCTTTGCCGAGACGTTCAGCATAGGCAAAGATAATGACTTACGAAGCTCCAGTCTTACGAAGGATGCGGCTTCAGATTTTTTATCCGGTATTGGAACTCTTATCTTCGTTAAGATCTGGAAGGTGGGGTCCACTGCACTTTTACCAAAGCCTACATACATCTCTTCAACCTTAAGCCTTCTTTCTCCACCATGGTCCACAACTACAAATTCAGGATCAAAGCAAGCCAGTGCAATTCCTCCGTCTGCTGCAGGCTGCGCAGTAGTTACATTTCCTCCCAAAGTGGCAATGTTTCTTATCTGTCTTGAGCCAATTACATTACAGCCCTTGGCAAGGGATGGAAAATACTCCTTCACAAGGGAATCCTTAGCTATTGTATCCAAGGTGACTGCAGATCCAATGACTAAATAGTCATCCTCCAGGGTTATCCCGGACATCTCAGGGACACCTGTGATGTCTACAATGGTTTCACAATTGAATTTCCCCTGTTCCAAGTCCAGCATAAAATCTGTTCCACCGGCAAGAATTCTGCCGGTACCATTTGCCAGTTTAAGAGCATCCAATGCTTCCTCAACTGTTCTTGCATTTACGTAGTTCACTTTTTTTCCCCCTTAATCTGTTCAGGTTTTTTCCAGGATAGACCAGTATACGATTACAATTAACAACAACCCGAATCCTTGGATAAAACTAAACATTGTTTAGGTTAAGAATACAACTATCGTTATATTTTATCAACAAGGGCAAAAGCGCTTAAATTTCAGAACTAATATCAAAAACACATAATCAATAACAAAATATTACGCTAATTCAAACAAACATATACATTAACAAAGAAAATATCATTGACAGAGAACCATTATTACAATATGGATCCATAAAATTTACTATGAAGTTATAAATTGTTGATTGATAAAGAATGTTTTATAATCAAATGTTTATTATAATCAATTTTAACAAGAATAACAAAAACCGGTTAAATTACTTCATTTCTTTTAAATTCAGCCTGGTTATCCCTAATAAAAATACCGATAAAGAAAATCTGAATGTTAATAATTTCCCACATATATTTTTAACCTCCTAGACCACAACAAGAATTCAAAAATAAGTCATTTAATGTAATTTGCTTTAATTGGTTTTTAAGGAATGAGATCAAGAAAAGAAAAAGACAAAAAAGCTCCTAAAAACAAGATTCCTTTTATATTTGATTAATATTCGTAAAATCGGACATATTTTATAAACATATCAGTACTGTTTATATGCAGTATAGCTACGAAAACATAATAATACAGGCGTTTTATTGCCGGTTTTATTGAAGTCCCGGAAGCCTTGAAACTCAATGTAAACGGGGGTTTTATTATTTGTGCTTGAGCCTGCAAATCATTGATAAATCAGTATTTAAGGGCATTTTGTGGTATAATTATTTAGTGAGGAAAAACCATGTATATCAAAAGTCTTAAATTAAAAAATTTCAGAAATTATATGGATCTCGATATGGAGTTGATCCCGGGAATAAATATATTGACAGGTGATAATGCCCAGGGAAAAACCAACATACTTGAGGCTGTATTTTTTTGTGCCTATGGAAGGTCTCACAGGACCTCAAGGGATAAAGAAATGCAGAAATTCGAGACTGAATTTACCAATGTGGTGTGTCAGGTTGAGAAAAAAGGAAATGGAAAAAAGATTGAGATACGGTTTACTCCAGACGGTAAAAAATACATTGAGATAAACGGCAGGAAGATAACAAGGATACCTGACCTTCTGGGAAATCTTAATGTGGTTATGTTTTCTCCTGAGGATCTAAAGGTTGTGAAGGAAACTCCCGGAATCAGGAGAAGATTTCTCGATATGGAGATTTGTTCCTTGGATAAGGTCTATTACCACAATCTTGTCAGCTATAACAAAATCATCCAGGAAAGGAACAATCTTTTAAAAACCAGGAGAGTTGATCCCTTGGTACTTGATGTCTATGATGAGGAAGCTTCAAAATTCGGCTCCGAAATCATAAGAAGAAGACTTGAGTATATAAAAGAGCTGAATGAGAAGGCTGCAGCAATACACAGGGAAATCACCTCAGGAAAAGAAGACATTAAGTATGTATACAGATCTTCCATAAACCTTAAGGGAGATTTAAAGGCCAATATTAAAACAGGCTTCAACGAGGCTAAAAAAACTGACATGGATAGGTGCTATTCCGGTGTGGGACCACACAGGGATGATTTTTCCATTTTAATCAACGGAGCTGATGCAAGAAATTTTGGCTCACAGGGGCAGCAAAGAACGGCCATATTGACTCTTAAATTTGCATCTCTTGGAATAATCAAGGATGCCACAGGAGAGTATCCAGTGCTTTTGCTTGATGATGTATTGTCTGAACTGGATATATCAAGGCAGAAATTCATATTGTCACGTATTGATGAGATACAGACCATAATAACCATGACCGGTTATGAAAATATAGAAAAAAGAGTGATTGACGGTGCCATGATTTATAAAATCATGGAGGGCTCAGCAGATAAGGTGGTGAAGTGATGTATTTACATATCGGTGAAAATACTGTGATACCCATGAGGGATATCATTGGTATATTTTCATTGGAAAACGGGAACAGCTATGAAAATATGTCCTTTCTCAGAGTCAGTGAGGAGGAGGGCTTTGTAAGGAAGATCAATGATGATCCCCCCAAATCCTTTATTGTAACTGAGGCTGGCAAAAGACCAGTAATTTACCTATCACCCATTTCTACAAGAACACTTAAGAAAAGAAGCAGACCGGATAACTACTCGGAAGGAGAAGATTTATGGATAACATTAATTTAGATATTGAAGATGTAAAAAAATATGATGACAGTCAGATCCAGGTTTTGGAGGGCTTAGAGGCGGTAAGAAAAAGGCCGAGTATGTATATTGGTTCCACCTCTTTAAAGGGTCTTCACCACCTGGTTACAGAAATTGTTGATAACTCCATAGATGAAGCTCTTGCCGGGTTCTGTGACGAGATTATTGTAGAAATCCACAGGGATAACTCAGTAACTGTAACTGATGACGGAAGAGGTATGCCAGTTGGTATGAATGAAAAGCGTGGGATCTCCACTGTTGAAGTAATTCATACAATTCTTCACGCCGGCGGAAAATTCGGCGGTGGGGGATACAAGGTATCAGGAGGCCTACATGGAGTAGGAGCATCTGTTGTCAACGCACTTAGTGAAGAATTCAAGGTAGAGGTAAGACGTGAAGGAACTCTCCATGTCCAGGAATATAAAAGAGGCAAACCCCTTTATCCATTAAAGGACTTGGGTCCTGATTCCGGAAGAGGTACTAAAACGACCTTTAAGCCGGACAGGGAAATATTCTCTGAAACAGTCTTTGACTATGACACTGTATCCTCAAGACTCCGTGAGCTTGCATTCTTAAACAAGGGTATAAAGATTGTTTTAATTGATGAAAGAGAGGATATGCCAACCAAGGAAAATTTCCACTATGAGGGCGGTATTGCTGAATTTGTTAAATACCTCAACCGTAACAAGGAAGCACTGCATCCTGAGGTCATATACATGGAGGAGATCTTAGACAACATGGAGGTTGAAATCGCCATGCAATATACGGATTCCTTCAATGAAAATATCAGTACCTATGCCAACAACATAATAACCTCAGAGGGTGGTATGCATCTTGAGGGCTTTAAAAGAGCCTTGACCAGAATCATAAACAACTACGGAAGAAGATTCAATTACCTTAAGGAAAAGGATCAGAATCTGTCAGGTGATGATGTGCGTGAAGGTTTGACTGCAATAATTTCAGTTAAGCTTCAGGAGCCTCAATTTGAGGGTCAGACTAAAACAAAGCTTGGAAATGTTGAAGTAAGGACTGTGGTGGATCAGGCTACAACTGATAAACTGACTGAATTCTTGGAAGAAAATAAAGATACTGCAAGAATAATAATGGAAAAAGGGTTAATTGCCCAAAGGGCAAGGGAAGCTGCCAGAAGAGCCAGGGATACCACAAGAAAAAGTGTTTTAGAATCCACAACTCTACCTGGAAAGCTTGCAGACTGCAGAAGCAAGAATCCTGCTGAATGTGAGATATACATAGTCGAGGGAGACTCTGCGGGTGGTTCTGCAAAGGACGGCAGAGACTCAATGTTCCAGGCTATCCTCCCATTGAGAGGTAAAATACTGAACGTAGAAAAGCAAAGACTGGACAGGATATTGGGTTCTGAAACAATAAAGAATATGATTTCTGCCTTCGGAGCTGGTGTTGGCAAGGACTTTGATTTATCCAAGCTTCGCTATGACAGAATAATTATAATGACGGATGCTGACGTGGATGGTGCCCATATCAGGACACTTCTTCTGACCTTCTTCTTCCGCCACATGACTCCTTTATTGGAAAATGGTCATGTATATATGGCTAAACCTCCACTGTTTAAGGTGGCAAGGGGTAAAGAACACCTTTATGTCTATGACGAAGAGGGAAAAAATGAGGCCATTGAAAAATTAGGCGGAAATGAGGGCAATATTGCCATACAAAGATACAAGGGTCTTGGAGAAATGAATCCGGGTCAGCTTTGGGAAACAACCATGGATCCGGAAAACAGGGTTTTAGACCGTGCAACCATTGATGATGCCAAGCTGGCTGATGAGATTTTCACCATTTTAATGGGTGAAAAGGTTGAGCCAAGAAGGGAATTCATCGAACGTAACGCTACTAAAGCCGAGCTGGATATATAGGAGGACTTGATACATGAGTGAAGAAAATAATAATCTGGGTTATATCCAGGAGGTAGATCTGGCTCAAGTGGTCAAGAAGAGCTATATAGACTACTCCATGAGCGTTATTGCCGGAAGAGCCCTCCCTGATGTCAGAGACGGACTTAAACCGGTTCATAAAAGAATACTTTTCGGTATGCATGAGTCAAGCATGACTCCTGATAAGCCTTATAAGAAATGTGCAAGAATAGTGGGAGATGTCATGGGTAAATATCATCCCCATGGAGACTCTTCAATTTATGATGCATTGGTAAGACTTGCACAGTCATTCTCAATAAGATATCCACTTGTTGAAGGCCAGGGAAACTTCGGCTCCATTGACGGAGACAAGGCAGCTGCACCCAGGTACACAGAGTGCCGTATGCAGAAGCTTGCCCTAGAAATGGTCAGGGATATCAATAAGGACACTGTGGATTTTGTACCTAACTACGATGGAAATGAAAAGGAACCAGTTGTACTTCCATCAAGATTTCCAAACCTTTTAGTAAACGGATCAACGGGTATAGCTGTTGGTATGGCAACAAACATACCTCCGCATAACCTGGGTGAAGCAATAGACGGCGTTGTGGCAATGATAGACAAGCCTGATATAAGCGTCCTGGAATTAATGCAATATATTAAAGGGCCGGACTTTCCAACCGGAGCAATCGTCCATGGAACAAGCGGAATCAGAGAAGCCTATGAAACAGGAAGAGGCAGACTTTTGGTCAGAGCCAGGACAAATATTGTTCAGCACAACAACAGGGACAGAATCGAGATAACTGAACTGCCATATATGGTTAACAAGGCAAAGCTTGTTGAATACATCGCTGATTTAGTCAAGGACAAGAAAATCACAGGAATAGCAGATATTACTGACCTGTCTGACAGAAACGGTCTTTTGATAACAATTGACATAAAAAGAGATGCCAATGTAAATGTGGTTTTAAATACCCTGTTTAAAATGACAAAGATGCAGGAAACCTTTGGTGTAATTATGCTGGCTCTTGTAGATATGAGACCTAAACAGCTGAACCTTAAGGAAATGCTGTTCCATTATCTTAATCATCAGAAAGAGGTAGTTACAAGAAGGACCAAGTTCGAGCTTAAAAAAGCCCAGGACCGTGCCCATATTCTGGAAGGTTTATTAATAGCCCTGGATCATATTGATGAGGTTATCCACCTAATCAGAAATTCAGAGACTCCAGATATTGCAAAAAATGAATTAATAACAAGATTCAACCTGTCTGATATACAGGCAACTGCAATTCTTGACATGAGATTAAGAAGACTTGCTCACCTTGAAAGAAACAAGATTGAGGATGAGTTCAAGGAGCTTGAAATCTTAATGAACAGATTAAAAGAGATACTTTCAGATGAAAATATCCTCCTCAGCGTAATTAAGACTGAGCTTTTAGAGATAAAGGACAAATTTAGCGATCCGAGAAGAACAGATATAGAGCCTCAGGCAGATGAAATCTCCTATGAGGATTTAATAAACGAAGAGGATGTAGTTGTAACTCTGACAGAGGGTGGATATATCAAGAGAATCTCAGCTGATACCTATTCAAGCCAGAGAAGAGGCGGTAAAGGCATACAGGCCATGAATACAAAGGAAGATGACTTTGTATCCAACGTGTTTGTAACCTCCACTCACAGAAACCTTCTCTTCTTCACAAACAAGGGTCGTGTATTCAGACTTAAGGCTTATGAGATCCCAGATGCCGGCAGAAATGCAAAGGGTATGAACCTGGTCAACCTCCTCCCTATAGAGAAGGATGAGAAGATACAGACTGTCATCTCCATAAAGAACATAGATGACGGCACATACCTGATCATGGGAACAAAGCAGGGTATTGTAAAAAGAACTAAATTAAGTGAATTCCAAAATCTAAGAAAAAATGGATTGCTGGCATTCCAACTTTATAATGATGATGAGCTCCTTAATGTAAAAGTGACCCGTGGAGATGCGAATCTGATTTTGGTTTCAAAGAAGGGAATGGCTATAATCTTTAATGAAAAAGATATTCGTATTTCAAGGAGACAATCAGGTGGAGTAAAGGCAATAAGGTTTAAACCGGGTGATGAGGCTGTAACTCTTGATATTGCCGTAGAAGGAGAAGATCTATTAGTCGTAACCGAGAATGGTATTGGTAAAAAACTTACACTTGATGTTCTTAGAGCCCAAAGAAGAGGCGGACAGGGATTAAGGGTATATAAGGTCAATGAAAAATCCGGTGATGTTCTAGGTGCCAGGATCACAAAAGATGATGATGAAATACTACTTATCAATTCTCTGGGAGTTGCTATAAGAATAAAGGTTTCGGATCTGTTACAAAGAAGCAGACAGGCATTTGGTGTTATTTTGATGAAATCTGATGATGGCGTGAAAGTTGTTTCTATTGCAAAAATCAAGAAAACAGATGAAGACGCCGACACTGAAGAAATCGATGATGAGGATTTGATCTTAAAGGACCATAAAGCATTTGACAATGACGAGATTATTGATATTGACGAAAAAAAGGTAAAAAAGGTTGATGTGACCTCTAAAATTATGACAGCAGAAGACCTTTCTGATTTTATTACTGATGAAGACGATGACGACGTGTTCCAGGATATAGAGGACACAGACGATGAAGATTCAGAAGAGTAAGATTATTAAATTTCTTGGAAATAAAAAACAACAAATTACCTTAAAAAAGGTTTAAAAAGTCTAATTCCCATCTGTGTAACATATTAATACAGATGGGAATTTTTTCAGTCATTTTTGTAACCTTTATTCACTTGTTTTATTTCTCTACTCCCAAATATAATCTAGGTAAAGTGTCCAACTTGTTAGTGCAAATTAGAAACCAAAATAGTCTGTTGAAAATAAGACCAAAATTAGTATAGATAATCGGGAGGGCGGGTTAAGTGAAATCAAAAGCAATGAAGATAATAGGAATAATCGTCATACTACTTTTAGTGGCTGCTCTTGCAGTAGGTACATTTTTCTACATCAGCCTGTCAGGAAACCCCATAACTAAATACTTGAAGAAAAATGAAGTGCTTAAGCAATATAGTGTCAGGTATGGGAAGGAATTCAAGGTACTGGATTCTGGTTATGACTTTAAAAGGACGAAATATAACTATACTCTGTCACCTTTAGATAAGCCGGAGATTACCTTCAAGGTTGAAGCAGATACTGATCTTCCCTTTGATTATTATGGGAAGGCCTTAGCAGAAAATGAGCTTAAGGTATCAGCGATAAAAGCACTGGGTGATGAATTTAAGGAGCTTAACTACAGGGTGACTCCAATTGAAGGCTATACAGAGGTTACTTACCAGGAAACTGATGCTTTTAAAAGAATTTCGGAAAACAGCTACACCATCTATATAAGCTGGGATTCTGAAAAAAATAATAATGAAGAATTAGAAAAAATTGCTGAGAAAATGGCTGAGAAAATAAAACCTGCTATAACCTACCCTGTGAAGGAGCTGAGTCTGGATGTGGGGGTTTTTGACAAGGCATCTGATTATTTTTCAAAGACCATTAAATTGAAAAACTGAGTGTATATAAGAATGCCGGGGAAAAAAGTATTGTGTCCCCGGCATTCTTATCAAAGTTAAAGTGATAAAGGTAAATTACTTTAAAAATTCTCATTACTCAATTTCAAAAAGTGGTTTACAAAACTAAACTAAAATAGTATATTAAAAATATAAAGAGAAACATATGTTTAGAGAGTAAGCATATGTTTATAAATTAGAAGGAGCTCGACTTATTAGTTGACGTATATAATTTATGAAACCAACTGAAGAAAAAAGTAAAAAATACGGAAGTATTTCAGACCATTGCTCCGAAAAAAAGCAAAATGTCATTTGTATCGGAGGTACCAATATGGATTATAAAATGGTACTCAAGGGGAAAATGATAAAAGGAACATCAAATCCTGTCACCTCTGCAGTCTCCTATGGAGGTGTCATAAGGAATGTGGCAGAAAACCTTGCAAGACTTGGAGTAAAAACCTCGTTGATGTCCATTGTTGGAGATGATCCTCATGGAAGAAACCTGATCAACTACGATTCTTCTTTGATGGATATGGGTGAGATGGAGATTTCCTCTCTATTCAGTACAGGGAGTTATTCAGCGCTTTTAGATAAAAACGGTGAAATGATAATCGGTATGGCGGATATGGAAATCAGCAGTCTTATGAATGAAGCCTGGATAAAAAGGCATGAGAAGGAATTGCTTACCTATGATTTTATTGCAGCTGACTGTAATATCGGAACAGATGCCATGGAAAGATTGGTTAAGCTTTCCATAAAAAATGGAAAAAGATTGGCTATAATCGGTGTTTCAGGTCCTAAAATGGACAGGATACCAAAAGATATTAAAAAGGTGGCTCTTGGTATATTCAATCGTGATGAAACCCAAGCTTATTTCAATACCACAGAGGAGGATGTGGAAAAGCTCTGCAGTATGTGGTTGGAAATGGGAATAGAAAATGCAATTGTAACTGCAGGCAAGGATGAAGTAGCATCTGGTGACAAAACGGGAGTCACCTTATCCAGGGTCAATGAGGTTAAAAATGTTGTGGATGTGACAGGAGCAGGGGATGCATTCAGTGCAGGCGTAATTTATGGTCAGATAATGAATAAACCGCTTACTGAATGTGTAAAACTTGGAATGGCAAATTCTGCACTTAATATACAAAGCAGGGAATCAGTCAGGTTGGATCTTGACTGTGAAAAATTAATAGCTGAAAAGGAAAAAGGAGAAAAAGCAAATGTACAATAAGTATCTTGATATCAAACCAGAGGTTTTGGAAGCACTTAAAGAAGGAAGACCAGTGGTGGCACTTGAATCCACAATAATCTCACATGGAATGCCTTTCCCTAAAAATGTAGAAATGGCAATGCACACAGAGTCTATTATAAGAAATGAAGGTGCAATGCCTGCAACCATAGCAATAATGGATGGAAAAATAAAGATAGGCTTGACCGATGAGGATTTAAATACTCTTGCAACAGCAAAGAATGTTGCTAAGGTATCAAGAAGGGATCTACCCGGAATAATTGCATCCAAGGGTATAGGAGCGACTACTGTTGCTACAACCATGATCTGTGCTGAATTGGCTGGTATAAAGTTCTTTGTAACAGGCGGTATCGGCGGAGTACACAGAGGCTTTGAAGAAACCATGGACGTTTCAGCTGACTTGGAAGAGCTTGCAATGACTAATGTTACAGTAATCTGTGCAGGAGCAAAGGCTATCTTGGATCTGCCAAGAACTATGGAGTACCTGGAGACCAAGGGGGTACCGGTTTATGGCTTTAAGACAGATACACTTCCAGCATTCTATACAAGAACCTCAGACATACAGCTAAGACATAGAGCAGAATATCCAGAGGAGCTTGCTTCTGTTGTATTGACCAAGGAAGAGTTAAACCTTAAGGGTGGAGTATTAGTTGTAAATCCAATTCCAGAGGAGTTCTCAATGGATTCAGACTATATCAACGGAATAATAGACAAGTCCATAGAAAACAGTGTAAGAGACCATATTCAAGGCAAGGATATGACCCCATATCTCCTAAAAGATATTGTAGAACAGACCGAAGGAAAGAGTTTAGAAGCGAATATCAAGCTTGTTTACAACAATGCTTTGGTTGGAGCAAGAATATCAAAGGCCTACAGCGAATTAAACAAATAATCAAATAATGATTTATCCTCCCAGGGAGCACCTTTATCGGTGCTCTTTTTGATTGTATTCAATTAATCAATATAAATAATTAACATTTCTTTTAGAAGGTTTTAAGTTTCATGGGATACATTTAAGGTGAAAAGTGTCCAACAAAATCTGGGGGAAATGTGAAATGAAGTGGATTGTCCTTTATAAATCAAACACAGGCTTCACAAAAAAATATGCAGAGTGGATATCAGGGGAGCTGAACTGTGATATTAAGAGCATAGATGAATTCGATTTTAACTCTGTTAAAAATTACGATGGGCTGATCTTTGGAGGCTTTCTCCATGCCAGGGGAATATCCGGATTAAAAAAGGTGAAGGGTATCTTCAGTCAGTTCAATCATAATAATATTATCCTGTTTGCTTCAGGTGCTTCTCCCGAATCAGAGGATGTTTTGAAGGTCATAAGGCAGAGTAATCTTTCAGCTGATGAAAAGGACATCAATGTTTTCTATTTCCATGGTGGATATGATCATAATAAGGTAAAGGGCTTGGACAAATTTGTGATGAATCTCATGAGAATAGGCCTTGAGCATAAAAAGAAAAAGGGTTCAACTCTTACCTATGATCAGGATGGTATGCTGGGATTGTTTGACAACCCAATGGATTTTACAGATAAAGAGAAAATAAAAGACCTTGTTGGTCTTGCAAAAAGTATTGAACAGGGAGGCGATTTATAATGGATGAAAATTTACAAAAACGTGTGGATTTGTTCTTGGATAACAATGCGGCAATGAAGGGCAGCTTCGTCTGGCAGTATGCATTTACCAAAAGACTTTCCGCCCTGCTGTACACAACCGAGGGATTGAATATAAACACCTTTGAAATAGAGAATAACATGAAGCTTATTAAGCAGACCACCTCAACCTTCTCAATATTCAGGGGTAATTCAATAATGACCATGGCAACAATGATGGCTTTATCTCCAAATGGAGAGGAGCTCCTTCAAAGATCCTTACTGATTTATGAGGCAATGAAGTCAATTGGTTTCAGGGTATCTGATTATCTTGTAATCGCCTCGGCTATAATTGCTTCCAATTCAAAGGAAGGGGATTACAGCAAGGTTATTGTAAGGGCAAAGAATTTCTATGATGGAATGAAGGAAAAGCATAAAATAATCACTGGGCCAGATGACTATATTTTCAGTGTTCTCCTGGCTTTGTCAAAGGTTGATGTTAATACGGGAGTTAAAAGAATTGAAGAAATCTTCCAGGAGCTTAAGCCTGACTATAGAATTGGAAATGCAATACAATCCATGGCACAGATTCTAGTTGTGGGAGAAGAGGAAATTGCACCAGAGGAAATAAGGAACAGACTTTACGGTATCAGAAACGGATTGAGAAAATATAACCTAAAGCTTGACCGTGAGTATTCAATGACATCCTTAGGCATCCTGTCACTTCTTCCTGTTGATTCAGACAAAGTTGTTAATGAGATTAAGGAAGTCCATGCCTATATAAGAGAGTTCAAGGGCTTTGGTAATTTCATGGTTACCAACCAAGAGGTATTAATCATTTCAGCGGCTTTGATATCCTTCCACTATTTAGACAGACTTAAAAAGGATATTATAAACGGAACTGTTTCAGCTGCCATGATAAATATGATTGTTGCAGCCCAGACTGCTGCAGCAGCGGCGGCAGCTGCCACTGCTACTGCGGCTGCCCAGTCTTCAAACGGCTAGAAGCTATAGAAGTTCAAAGTAGGAATCCCCTTTTCTTAAGCAATCTTTTTGTCCTAAGAAAAGGGGATATTTTATCTTCTTCTTGAAATTAGATGTCTAAATGTACTTTGCTGTTATTGATACACTGTTTGCTTTTAAATCTTTTGGTCTTCCCTCAAAGAGGACATTTCCGCCCTTGCTGCCACCTTCCAAGCCAACATCTACAATCCAGTCAGCATTTCTTATGACATCCAGGTTATGTTCGATGACTATGACTGTATTTCCCTTGTCAACAAGCCTGTCTATTATTTTTAAAATACTTGGCACGTCTGACATGTGGAGGCCTGTTGTCGGCTCATCAAGAATAAAAATGCTGCCTTTTTTACTGAGCTCCTTTGCAATTTTAAGCCTTTGGGACTCTCCTCCAGATAAGGTATCCAAGGGTTGACCGAGGGTCATGTATTGGAGTCCGGTATCATGGATATTTTTAAGCTTGTTTTTGATCTCTTTCTGGGTAAAGAAGGTGACTGCTTCTTCAATTGTCATATCAAGGACTTCAACTATGTTTTTACCCTGGTAAGTATACTGAAGAACATCCTGTCTATACCTTTTTCCCTGGCAATCCTCACATACTGAGGATACGGAATCCATGAAGCTAAGATCAGTTTCAATAAAGCCGCGTCCATTACAGGAGGTACAGGCACCTTCTGAATTATAGCTGAATAATCCTGCGCTCACCTTATTTTCATCTGAGAACAGCTTCCTTATATCATCCATTATGCCTGTGTAGGTTGCCGGATTTGACCTTAAATTAGCTGAAACCTGACTTTGGTCGATTACGATGACATCCGGGAATTCCTTTGCAAAAACTCCATTAACCAGTGTTGATTTACCAGAACCTGCAACACCTGTGACTACTGTGAAACAGCCCTTTGGTATCCTTAATCTTTGATCCTTCAGGTTGTGCAGGCTGCTTTTCTTTGTTTCAAAGAATACTGTTGCCTCCCTTAGGTTGCTTTTAATCGGCATGGTTTTACCAAGGTAATCACCTGTCAGGGTTTTAGATTTTAAAAGGTCATCGTATAGTCCTTCAAAAACAATGGTTCCACCTGCTTTTCCAGCTTTTGGTCCAACATCTACTATGTAGTCTGCAACCTTGATAACATCAGGGTCATGCTCGACAACTATGACAGTATTTCCCTTATCCCTGAGCTTTAAGAGGAGCTCATTCAGTCTGTGTACATCCCTTGTGTGAAGACCGATGCTTGGTTCATCAAAAATATAAAGGACATCAGTCAAGCTGCTTGTAAGGTGTTTAACCATTTTTACTCTTTGAGATTCTCCTCCGGAAAGAGTTGATGTCTCTCTGTCAAGGCTCACATAGTCAAGACCGATATTAATGAGGTCACCTAATCTTTCGGACAGGTTCTTAATTATCGGAGCGACACTTGGATCTTTTATGGCCAAAATTATTTTTAATAACTCATCAACCTGAAGAGCAGTCATTTCTGCAATTGTATACCCTGAAACCTTGGAGGATAAGACGGTGTCATTCAGTCTTTTACCCATACAATCCGGGCATACCATTTCCGTTTTATAGGCTACCATTTTCTTTTGGGTACTTTCAGATACACCGTCTGAATTGCTGTTTTGTCTAACAAATCTTTCAGCTAAACCAAGGTAGGTTGTGTTAATGCCTTCCATAAGTGCAGATTTCATCTTCTCAGCCTTATGGTTCATGAGCTTGTCATATTCTTCCTTTGAATAATCCTTGATTTTTTTATCAAGGTCAAAGAAGCCGGTTCCTGCATAGGTCTTCCATTGCCAGCCACCAACCTTAAAGCCTGGCAGAAGTATTGCACCCTCATTAAGGGATTTATCAAAATCCAAAGCTTTTTCAGGATCCAAGGTTACTATTTTTCCAATTCCAAGGCAGGTTTTGCACATACCGTTTGGATCATTGAAGGAAAAATAGTTAGGAGGTCCTATTAAAGGTGTACCTATCCTTGAATACAGAAGTCTTAAAAGTGGACTTATGTCAGTTATAGTTCCAAGTGTGGATCTGGAGTTTCCACCTATTCTTTTTTGATCAACTATTATTGCCATGGATAGATTCTCAATGGAATCAACATCAGGATGACCGTATTTAGGAAAAAAGGTCTGGACACATTTACTGAAGGATTCACTTAACTGTCTGCCTGCCTCTTGAGCAAGGGTATCAAAAACAATGGAGGATTTACCTGATCCTGATACTCCGGTAAATACTGTTATTTTTCTTTTAGGTATTTTAAGACTGATGTTCTTAAGGTTATTCACCCTTGTACCATTGATAACTATATATTCCTGATCCATACTCATACTCCTGATTTACAGTTTTTAACACTTTTTAGAATTTAAATGGGAGAAAGGTCCAGATAACTGCAAGAACAACTCCGGGCAGTAAATTTGCAACCTTGATTTTTTTGCCGACAACAAGATTTAAACCAACACAGAAGATCAAAATTGATCCTACAAGTGATAAGTTTGATAATGCAGCTGTGGTCATGAAGGGCTCAATATATTTTGCTGCAAGGGTAATAATCCCTTGAAACAATCCCACAGGAATTGCTGAGAAAGCACACCCGATTCCCATGGAAGAGGTCATAATCAGCACAACAAGAAAGTCTATTACTGATTTTGCAACCAAAAGCTTATAGTCACCGAACATACCATCCTGGAGTGCTCCGACAACTGCCATGGCACCGATGCTTATGGTAATTGAGGTTGTGACAAAGCCATCAATGAATTTAGTATCGCCTTCATTTCTGGTTTTTTCCTTAAGCCATGCTCCGAATTTCTCAATGGATTCCTCGATTTTTAAAAGCTCTCCGATTATTGCACCTAAAACTAGGCATCCGATTATCATCATCCCGCCTGAGGAGCTTAACTTTCCATCGGATATGACAAGCATTTTTTCCATTACTCCACCGATTCCGATGAAGATTACGGATATTCCAATGGCTGTCATCAATGCATCCTGCATTGCCTTGCTTATTGCTTTTCCAAACAGCTTACCCACCAGTCCACCCATAATGACTGCTGCTACATTTATTATTGTGCCTAAACCCCCCATGATGTTACCCCTATAATATATTTAGAATTATATTTCCTTACTATCCATATCTTGTTAATTATTTTCACAACTTATAGAATAGCATAATTTCACATGTTAATGCACTAATATTATCCTTGGGGCATATTGATATATAATAGTAAGGAATCCAAAAAAACGGAGTGGAAAAAATGGAAATTGAAAAAAAGAGCTGCTGAGGCTCAGAGGAAACACCGGAGGTTTCGGTTAGTGGAGAATATGTTTGTTACTGTAATCATGTGACAGAAGAGGATATAAAAAAGGCAATAACAGAAAATGGAGCCAAGGATGTCAAAGAGGTCATAAAGCTGACTGGCGCCATGAAAAACAGCAACTGCAAGGTAAATAACCCAAAGGGTGTCTGCTGCTACAATGATATCGTAAAAGTGTATAAAAAATACGCTGAATAACTTAATTTATTGCTGCTTATAACAAATAAGCTCCATTTGTTAGTAAATATATCCATGGCAAAAGTTAGTATCGAGTATACGAATTTCCCAAACCTTAGCATAAAAACCAATCATAAAACTGATAATATTCATTACAATATGCTAATTCTGCTACATATTTTTTGTAGTTAAATGAACAGAGTATAATTTGACTACAAAAGATTGATAAAATGGTTCTTATGTCCAAAAATAATTTTAAAATAGTTTTTCTTTACCATGGTAAAATAACAAATTATATGTTGTAATCAAGGTAAGAAAAAAAGCTGCCTTTTTGTAAAATGAAAAGGGGCGTTATTAAGTATGGGGGAAATATGGAAATTAAACAGCTGGAAGTCTTTACGAAGCTATATGAGCTGAAGAGCTTTTCCAAGGTTGCAAGGGAACTTAACATATCACAGCCAACAGTAACAATGCAGTTAAAGCAGCTTGAAGAAGAGCTGAATACTGTTCTGTTTGCCCGTACTACAAGGGAGATCAAAGAGACTCCTGATGCGGTCAGATTATATAGCATGGCAGTGGAAATGTTAAATTACAGAGACAAGCTATTAAACCAGTTCAATGACAATGTAATTAGAGAAATTTCAATTGGAGCATCTTTATTACCGGCACATTTTATTCTTCCTGAGATTATGGAGGATTTAAAAAACAGGCACAGTGCTTCCATGATAAAGGCAGTTGAGGGAGTTACTCCTGAAATTGTAAGCAAGGTTGCTGACAAGGAGCTGGATATTGGAATAATCGGAACTCT
>JASDTM010000033.1:0-4517 GCA_041891535.1 Clostridiaceae bacterium | reverse complement strand
AACCGTGAAACTTTTTTGGAACCACGCGTCCAACGCGTGGTTTTCTCTATACAAACTAAAATGGCTCCTAAAATATGCCTAGGAGCCATTTCTTTTCTTATTAGATTAATTTGAAAGTTGATTCTATAATCTGTCCTTCTTGAACAGCTCTGTTTTACTGGAGTAAATTTTCTCCAGCTCCATCAAAGCAGTTTCTTTGTCTGTTATCTCGCTTATTGCCTGTAGGTGCTCCTTAACGGCATCAACATGTCTTTCCAAATCTCTTGGACAGCTTACCTTACCTCTGTTATATACATAGGAAACCTTGTCGAAGCCTGCTTCACAAAGTGCTGTTCCAACTAAAGAACGAAGTTCCAAGGCTGAGGTTTCAGCATTCTCGCCTCTTAGTCTTATAATCTTGGATTTTACATCCTCCGCCACAAGCTTAGTTTCCTTGTTGGTCATATGTATCCCTGCTTCATCGGCAGTACTGGCAATGCTTATCATTATTTTTTCTAAATCAAAGTCCTGTTTATTCCCTCTTCTTTTAATTACAGTGATCATATAATTAGCAGCTCCTTTATTTCGTTAGATTCATTATACGTCACATATACTAAAATTTCGTCAATAAATTGTATACAAGCTTTTAAATACTCTTTATTTTTGTTTATGGTCACTTTTTATAGGAAATCCTCAAAATAAGGGTTGACTTTAAAGATTAAAAAAATAATGAACATGGATTTAACACTATCCAAATAGAGATTATGAAATTTTCCCCCTTATTTTTCAGAAATCGTAAAGTTATCAACAATTTTAGAAAGTTATGCACATTTTCTGTGGAAAACTATGTTTAAAGCCATGGCTTTATGCACAAGCCATGGCTAAAATTTAAAAAATAAGTATTAACTTAAGGTTAATTTCTTAATGTCTTAATAATAAACGGGATTGAAAAAATTTTTCGTAAATCAAATGTGATTTTTATACATCAAATACACTTTTTAAAACCATGTTGCATTCCATCCCGGTTTATGGTATCCGAGCCATGTTACAGCATATTTTCAACACTGAAGAATCTAATCAAAGGTTTAATTTCCTTCAAAGGAACAGTAACTGAAGTATCTCTATCCTTCTTGGTAATGGTAAGACAGTTTCCGTTACCCAGGTTTTTTACCTTTCTTATTTGATTCTTACCATCAACCTCAATAAGATATATTGCCTCTTCATTGATTTCCTTGACAGGAACTCCCATAAGTAGTGAACCCTTTCCGATGAGAAATCCTTGGAGTTCATCAGTTGAGGACTTGATTAAAACAACCTTGTCCAGGTTATAGCCCCTTATTTTGCCGTTTTCAACAGGATACATCCTCTTTTCAATGGCTTTTGTCATGGATTCGTCATAGACAGGGATGTCCTTTAAATTTTCTCCGAAGGCCTGACTCCATACATCTGAGGCTGGTTTGGCTTCCTTCTTTGAAGGTGTTTGAGGAGTCACTGGTTTCTTTATCCTTGTTTGTCTTTCCTTTTCCCTATCTTCCAATACCACCTCGGCTTCAAAGGATCCCAACCCTAAGTCTGACACATTCTTTCCCAAAACCTTGGAGAATTTTACTATCATACCCTCGTTAATGACCTTCCTGCCCTGTTCAACCTCAACGATATATCCTTCTGAAACACCAAGCTTCTTACCGAGGGCTTTTTCAGTTAAACCCGATGCCAGCCTGGCTTTTTTAATATTTTCTCCGACTCTGCTCATATTGTCCTTAAAGGCTATTTGTTCTCAGCCTTTTCCTTCTCTGCTTTTTCTCTTCTTTCTCTTTCAAGCTTTACGTTCTCGTCCCTGTCCTTCATCAGATGTTCTATCAGAAGGTATTCGTAGGGCCAGTTTATCGAATGCTCAGTTACTATGGCTACAATTGGCTTCTTGTTTAAAAGTGTTTTGAAGTTGGTTAGATTCTGCTTTAACTCTGAATCAGTATACCCATGATGAATAACTACTCTTTCATCAGGCAATGGTTCCTTTGATGGGGTGCTTTTACCTTCAAGAAGATCCTTCAGAATTGTTCCTCCGTTTTCATTGTCAATTTTAATAAGCTTGTGACCTGAAAGCTGAAGCTTAGCCATTTCTATTGATTCCAAGCCATGGACCAACAATGCCTTTTTTACTGTCATCAGCTGATTACCTCCGGCTCTTCCATGTCATCTGCATTTTCAACAGTGACTTCAATCATCTTCTGATCTGCACGTGGTTTATCGGAATAATCCCTTGGTGCATTGACTATTTCATCTACTGCATCCATTCCCTCTATTACCTTTCCAAAGGAAGCATAGCTTCCATCAAGATGAGGGGATTTTTCAGTCATTATAAAGAACTGTGAGCCTGCTGAATCAGGGAAATTAGTCCTTGCCATGGATAAAACTCCTCTGTCGTGGACAAGATCGTTTTTAAAGCCGTTTCTTGTAAATTCTCCCTTGATTGAATATCCTGGACCGCCTGATCCTCTTCCGTTCGGATCTCCGCCTTGAATCATGAATCCAGGGATTACCCTGTGGAATATAATTCCGTTGTAGTAGCCCTTCTTAACCAGGCTGACAAAGTTTTTAACCGTATTTGGTGCTATTTCAGGATAAAGCTCTGCTTTGATCCTTTTTCCGTTTTCCATTTTTATTGTAACAATTGGGTACATGTTGACCTCCCATTATTTTTTTGAAATTTTTATCTCTTATTCTGATTATAGTTGAAAAAACATTTTCGTAAATACTTGACCCAAAACAAATGTTCGATTATACTTGAAATAGAACAAAGGTTTGCTTTTTAAGAATACTGAGCTGATCCTTTTGATTTCTATCATTTCTTCTTGCGGGAGAAGAAATGCCCCAAAAATATTTCAAGGAAGCTGCACTGCCATGTAGCTTCCTTTTTTCTTTATATATCCAATAGATTCAAAACATAAATGTGGTAAGCCTTTCTTAGCTCCTCCATGAGAGAATACATCCTGATCTGCAAATCTGATGCCTTTGAAAGGTCTCCCTTATCAAGTGCATCCCTTGTTTTGGTAATTATGGATGGTTTTCTGTGTGTGTCCTTTAAAAGCTCATTTCTTAAATCTCTTACCCTCATCCAGTTTGAAATGTCTGTATCGGACGCATTGTCCGGATGATGCAGCATTTTCATACCCCTTATTTCTGTTGTAAAAGAAGGTATTATTCTATGGTAAGTCTCCAGGACCCATTTATCTGTGACAGCCTGTCTGAAGGAAGCGATTAGCTGCTCTGAGAATACATCTCCATCAGTTAAAACTTTAAGCTTATCCTGGTATTTATCAAAATGTGAGACATTTTCAAATACTGTCTGAGGGAACAATCCAAAGTACGCATCCCTTTCTTCATCAGTGTAGGATTCAAACACATCCTCCTCGGATCTGTATGCTCTTCCCTTCTGGAGGTATTCAGCGTCATCCTCAGGTTTTTTAGAGATTTCCTTTAAAAGGAATTCTTCGTCCTTGCCATTTTTTATGACGAATTTCAATCCATCCAGCATACACATTAGCATTGTGGATATTGCAAGGTATGTATTGGTATGTGGATTAGGAGCTCTTAGTTCAAATCTCGTTGCCATTGGATTTTCTGAGTCTCTTATTAGTCCAATGAGTATTGTTCTGTTTCTCGATGGAATTTCAGGGGAAACACCAATTGAAGTAACAATACAGATTGGAGCCTCATAGCCCTTTTTAAGCCTTCTGAAGGCATCGTTGCTCTGAACTATAAATGGACTCATTATCTCGTAGTTGTTTAAAACACCCATGACAGCTCCAAAGCCGAATCTTGTCATGTATTCATCAGGTGCACCGGAGAAGAGATTTATCTTTTTGCCGTTTTTAAGGCATAGCACAATTCCAAGATGGATATGCTCGCCGGAGCCTGCAACTCCCTCTAAGGGCTTTGCAAGGAAGGTGACCTCCATACCCTTTCTTCTGAAGTTTTCTTTTATAATATGCTTGACCAGGATTTCATTGTCGGCAGCCTGGACAGATGTGGAGTACTTCCAGTCAATTTCAAGCTGCTCCATAATACCCTTTAAGGTTCCGGTTTCATCAGGATGGGATTTAACTCCTCCAACTTCCTTATGACCCATTTCTGGTTCAACTCCAAAGTTTTCCATTGCCATCAAGGTTTTTTCCAGAGCAGTTCTTACATTACCTCTGGTCCTTGCCCAATATTGCTCCTTAAGCTCCTGGGATGCAGACAGCTCTTCAAGGTTTCTTTTCTCCTGGGGACTCATTACCCAAAATTCAAGCTCTGTAGCTGAGGTTACTTCAACTTTCTCAATGTCCTCAGAAGTTATCCCAAGCTTTACCAGGGATTCAGGATGAGCCTTTAAAAGCTCAAGTAATTTTTTCTCAAAATATATAGTTGCTCTTTTTAAAATACTTCTTGAATCCACATATTTTTTATCATGGATTAAAAAGCATGGCATTTTTAATGTACAAACAGGTCTTCCAGTTTCCAAATCAAAATTTTCGTAATTATAGTCTATCCAC
>JASDTM010000032.1:0-4569 GCA_041891535.1 Clostridiaceae bacterium | reverse complement strand
GTATAGGAATGGATGATACATAGGGTTCTTTTAAACCCATATCCATAATTACAGTTAAATTACCATCAGTTCCAAGTGCTCCTGAAACGTCCAGTTTACCGTTTGATTTAAGAGGCAGATCCACATCGGAATTTCCAATATATCCTTTTATTCTAAGATCACCTGATCCAGTGACCAATACGCCTCCGGCAGGTCCTTTTCCATTCATTTGGATGGTTAACAGATCCTTTTTATTTTTTAGCATTGAGCTCATCATAACTCCTGCAGTCAATACCCTTCCAAGTAGGGCTGCACCTGTGGGTTTAAGCCCATGAAGTCTCACCGCTTCATTTACCATATCCTTGCTTTCACAGGCAAAGATTCTAACCATGCCCTCCCCAGCAGTTGCTTTAATTAATTTATCCAATTTAATTTTCCTTTCTTAATACGAACACCGTTCTCAATGTATTTTCTGTATTTTTAATATCTGTGTAGTCATCATTTATATCTAAAATGGTAAATCCAGCTTTCTTAACTTCTTTAGTTACTACATCCAAATCAACAAATCTCATTTTTTGTTCTTCAGTAATTCTTTGATATAAGCCGCCAACTTTCTTGAAAGCATTGATAGTTATATTAATGCCTTCGTTATCTGATTGATTTTCCCAAACATGGAAATAGTCATCATCGTCATAAACGAAGGTCCCGTTACCAAATTTTGTTTCCAGTTTAAACCTTGTAGAATAGTCAAAAATGAATAATCCACCTGCCTTTAATTCTTCAAAAACCGTTTTAAAAACAGATGTGATTGTGTCATCATCCAAATAATTGAAAACATCATAAGCTGCAGTGGCAACATCATAATAGTTGCTTCTGATTAAAGACTCAGCCCCTGCATTAATAAACTCCGGGATATAGGGTGGTTCAAATCTATCCCTTGCCAGCATCAGCATTTCCTCTGAAGGTTCTGCAAGTGTCAGCTTTTTAAAAATTTTTCGAAGATTATAAGATGCAAGGCCGGTTCCAGCTCCAATATCCAGCAGATAATTTTTTGAAACACTGTATTTATCTGCTGTTTTAATAATGAACTCAGCATAGGCTATATAGTTTATATCCTCTTTTATCTTTTCTTCATAAATGGTTGTAATATCCGTGTACATTTTATTCTCCAAATTTTATTATAAATAAATTAAGACTTACCAATAAATAATACCTTTGATTGTAAAAAAAATAAAGCAAGGTTGGGTTCCTTGCTTTTAAAGGAGAAATAATAAAGATTATGTGTGCTCTATGAACTTACTGTATCCTGTGATTTCTTATGGGATCCATCAACTTCCTCATTTATATCTGTATCTTCAGAGGATACTGCAGGTTTAGCAAGGTTTGACACAGAAACCTCATAGGCAATCAAATTTATCTTTTCATTTTCATCTATCTGTTTTTCATAAATTCTGGATTGGAATCTGCCTTCAATTAAAACCTTGTCCCCCACATTGAAGGATTTGGCATATCTTGCATTTCTTCCCCAACATATAACAGGAATATAATCTGATTTATTGAAATTTCTGTTTACCGCTATTAAAAGATCGGCAATTTCCCTGCCTAAAGGGGTTGTTCTGAATGTTGGCACCCTGCAAATATGACCCTCAAGAATAACTATGTTAGGATCATCAGCAAACTCTATAATATTTGAACATGATCTGGCAAAAGCAGTTAATACCAACTTGTTTTTCCCGCCTGAATACTTGTTGTAGCTTCTAAGCTGTGCAAGCACCTGGAGTTTTGCACCTTTTTTAAAAGTGAATTCTCCAAGGAGTTTTTCAGATAATGTAATTTTTATAGTGTCATCCTTACCGCTTAACCTGGCAACAGATAAATCAAAAGTATAGAATTTCTCTGAATATAGCTCATGACTGAACTCAAGATCAGAAATTATTTTGCCTTCCAGATGCATGTTATTGTTAGTCCTATTGTTTTCCATGAATAGATTCCCTCTTTTGAATAATACGATTGTACCAAATTAATTATACATTGTTATGTATTCGGTTACAACCATGTTTTACATAAAACTACGTGGAAAATGAATTTATGTTATTATTTATATATCATTTAACTGATTGGAGAATGAATTGTGGAATCATTACATAGTGCTGAAAACAGGATCTTAATACTTTATGCTTTGGCTAAAGCCGGTTATTCAATGACAAAACATGACTTGTCTTTGATTATGATGGAAAACCTCCTCATGACCTATTACAACTTCTCTGATGCTGTTTACGGGTTGAAGGATGGTCGATTTATTCTAAATGACAGAAAAGGAAATGATGAATTTATTGAAATAACAGATTCAGGTAAGAAAATGCTTGAACTATTCCTTCCAAATCAGGATAAACACAAGCTTTCAATGATAGACAGCTACATGACGGATTTTAAGAATGATCTTATCACTAAAAATACTGTTTTAGGTTCATATACAGCCAGGGACATAGGTAAATACACGGTTGATTTAAGATTAAGAGAAGGCAGGTCTGATATTTTTGATATTTCCTTGGAAGTATCTACAGAAGAGGACGCTGAAGACATAGTTAAAAACTGGAAAGCATCTCCTCAAAAAATATACGGTGAAATAATAATACTTCTTACGAAAAAAGATCAAAAATAGAAAAAAAACAGGACCTGAACAATCAAGTCCTGTGTGTTTTCTATTTCTTATGATATTTATCCACCAGGATAGTTCTCATGCTGCCAATCATATAAAGTGACCCGGAGATTATTATAAGGTCATCCCCTTCTGCATGGTTTTCTGCGTCTTCTATTGCTTCTTCGTAATCTTCTTTCCACGTGGTATTGTCGTTGAAGGAAACTATATACTCATAAAGATCCTTTGCTAAGGACGCTCTTATTGAATGTGGGGTAACACATATTACTCTTTTTGCATCTTTAGCTATGATGTCAGCCATTTTATGTGTTTCTTTATCAGCTAAGATTCCAAGAATCAAAATATAGTTTCTGCCTGGATAATATCTGTCCAAGGATTCCTTAAGCTTTTTGATGCCGTCCTCATTATGAGCCCCATCAATCAAGATTAATGGGTTTTTATGCATGACTTCCATTCTGCCGACCCAGAACACATTCTCCAGGGTTTTCTTTATAAGCTTCTCATTTAAGCCCAGTTTCTCTTCAGAGTTTAATATATCCAAAGCAGTAACTGCCAACAGGGAGTTTTGAACTTGATGTACACCAATAAGGTTTAACTCCGATGTAAAATCCCAATTCATGGTTTTATAGCTGACTACCTGTTTGTTCTTTTTTTCGTTGAAGCTGATAAAAGTGGCATCCTCAGGATTAATATACTTAAGGGAAACATTTTTTTCCTCAGCGGTTTTGTCTATGACTGCCCTTGCTTCTTCAATTTGGTCATAGGATACAACGGGTGCATCCTTAATTATGCCGGCCTGTGCCCTTGCAATGTCAGTCATTGTATTACCCAATACCTGCATATGATCCATGCTGAGTGAGGTTATAACTGATATAACTGGAATACAAACATTTGTTGAATCAAGGTCTCCGCCTAAACCAACTTCTATTACTGCATAGTCAATGTTCATTTCTGCAAAGTAGAGAAACATTACTGAAGTTATTATTTCAAATTCAGTAGGATGGTCACATCCATTTTCAACACAGGCTGAAACTGCATGACTTACTCTTTCAGTATAGTTAGCTAAATCCTCATGTGTTATATATTCCCTATTGATTTTAATTCTTTCTTCGAAAACTTCAATATATGGAGATGTATAAAGTCCGGTTCTAAAACCTGCATTTTGCAATGCATCAGCCATAATTGCAGCAACGGATCCCTTACCATTGGTACCTGCAATATGGATGCATTTCAGCTTCTTCTCGGGATTTCCAAGTTCTGCCATTATACATTCCATACGTTGAAGTCCAAGCTTTGAGCCAAACTTTGCTGTACCCGAAATATAATCCATGGCTTCCTGATAGTTCATTTTGTACCTCACCAAACCTTACTTCTTTTCATTATTTCTTTATTTTTACTTTTACTTTTATAGATTCTTTGTCTGTTCCAAAGTTGCAATTACTTTTTCAAGCATTTCTGAATATTTTGAAAGTTTTTCTTTTTCTTCTAAAACCACCTTTTCAGGTGCTTTTGAAATAAACTTTTCATTGTTCAATTTCGATTCCAACCTTGAAACTTCGATGTTTAGCTTACTTATTTCCTTATTCAACCTTTCAAGCTCTTTTTCCTTATCGATTAATTGTCCTAAAGGCAGCAGAATTTCACCACCTGAGGTTACAATGCTGACAGCATTGGCAATATCAGATTTATCATCTACTATCTCAATGCCTGATGCAAAGCCTAGTTTACCCATATATTTTTCTGAAATTCTGAATGCATTTTCAGCTTCCTTGGTTGGCAGAATATAAGTCATGGCTTTCTTGGAAGGATGGATATTCATTTCCTGCCTTATGTTTCTTATACTCTTTATAGCTTCTATGATATGATCCATGTCCTTTTCTGAAGAACTAAAATCATATTTTTCTTCTGCTACAGGCCACTTTGAAAGTGTT
>JASDTM010000031.1:0-4641 GCA_041891535.1 Clostridiaceae bacterium | reverse complement strand
TGATTTAATAGCGGGTTCATTGATAAAGAATCCGGGAGGCTCTATTGCTCCTACAGGTGGTTATGTTTGTGGTAAAAAGGAATTTGTTGATCAGGCATCCTATAGACTGACAGTTCCCGGAATCGGCGGAGAATGCGGATCTACTTTCGGGGTTACAAGACTAATG
Source organism: Clostridiaceae bacterium (assembly GCA_041891535.1). Lineage (GTDB taxonomy): Bacteria > Bacillota > Clostridia > Clostridiales > Clostridiaceae > JG1575. Next base: position 4,475 of record JASDTM010000031.1, on the reverse strand, counting down.
TATCAGGGCTTGTTCCTAGCCCCCCATATTAGTATGGAGGCAGTTAAAGGAGCGGTTTTTGCAGCAGCATTACTGGAATCCTTTGGATATGAAGTAAAACCAAAGTATAATGAAAGAAGAACGGATATCATTCAGGCTATAAAATTCAATGACCCAATTCCTCTGATTAAGTTCGTAAAAGGGATTCAATACGGAGCCCCGGTGGATTCAATGGCTGAATGTGAGCCATGGGATATGCCGGGATATGATGACAAGATAATAATGGCATCCGGATCCTTTGTACAAGGTTCATCCATTGAATTGTCATGTGATGCACCAATAAGAGAACCATATATTGCATATTTACAAGGTGGAATAACCTTTGACCACGCTAAGACAGGAATTATGATTGCCTTAGCAAATACGTTGAAATAACAGGAGAAAATAATGGAGCAATCTGGCAGTATTATACCCTATATCATACTTTTGGTCCTTTTAATAATAGTGAATGGACTGTTTTCAGCATCTGAAATGGCAATTGTTTCAGCAAACAGAAACAAGATTCAGGCCATGGCTGAGGACGGTGATACCAGGGCGGCCGTATTAATGGGTTTGTTATCGAAACCTAGTAATTTTTTAGCAACAATTCAGGTAGGTATAACCTTTGCTGGATTCTTGACTGCTGGTTCTGCATCCACGGTTTTTGGTGATATGCTGGTACCGGTTTTAAAGAATGTCGGTATTCCGGTAAGCTATGGCAGGACTATTGCCCAGATTTTAATCACTGTGGTTATTTCATATTTTTCCTTGGTGTTTGGCGAACTTCTCCCTAAAAGAGTTGCTCTTCAAAACCCTGAGAAAATTGCACTAACTGCAGCAAAGCCAATTAATTTCTTTTCAAAACTAACCAGACCCTTCGTACTGTTGTTATCTGGTTCAACTACCTTATTCGGTAAAATGGCAGGAATCCACTCAGAAACATTAGAAGAAGAAATCTCCATTGAAGAAATCAGATCCATGATTGAAGTTGGCAAGGAAAAAGGGGTTATCAATCAAACCGAAAGGGATATGCTGGATGGTATATTTGAATTTGATAATAAGCTTGCCAGGGAAGTAATGACACCAAGACCTGATATTATCATGGCAGATATTTCAGAGGAACCAGAAGAAATACTGAAGCTTATAACAAACAGCAGATTTTCCAGGATACCCATATATGAGGGAGAACAGGACAATATAATCGGCCTTATTGTTTTGAAAGACATTTACAGAGAACTTTTGAACAAGGGTAAGGTTACAGATATCAGAAAGCTTATGAGGGAAGTTTTATTTGTCCCTGAGACTAAGCATATTGATATGCTTTTTAAGCAGATGCAATCAACCAACAACCACTTTGCAGTTTTAATAGATGAATATGGTGGCTTAGCTGGTATTGTAACCATTGAAGACTTGTTGGAAGAAATTGTCGGAAATATTTTCGATGAGCATGATATTTCATTTAAGGAAATAAACAAGATTGACGACAATGTTTATATAATCGATGCATTAGTCACAGTGGACCAGGTCAACGATGATCTGAATCTTGAGCTTGATACAGAAAATGCAGACACAATAGGAGGCTACTTCATTGAGAAGATTGGAAGAGTACCAATGAAGGGTGATAAAGTTGAAGATGTTGAAATTGATATGGAAGTATTAAGACTCAGGGGCAAAAGAATAAAGGACTTAAGAGTTATAAAAAAAGATGTCAAAGCTACTGAAGCCAGCGAATACGATATATAGGTGAAATCATGTTTTTAATTGGAGTAATTAACTTTTTATTTGGGATTTTCCTGATCCAGGATTCTTTGAGCAGAATTAAGGAGGGGACAAAGCTTTTAGTCTTCGATCCCTACCTTTTTGGTTTAGCTAAGTACATACCGTTTATTTTGGCTGTTTCAGTTATTTTTGCTTCAATAAACCTGCTTTTTAAACTGAATTCCTCAGGGCTTTTGCATACCTATTTGAACTCATTCCTGTTTCTTCTTTTGTATACACCAACCATAGTATTCAGCAAAACAGAGGATACAAGGTTTCTGCTTTTAATAGTAGTTCAGTTTTTGATCATGTTGGCTTGTATTGTACTTTTATATATATCTCCTGATAATGTAAGGTATAGAAAAGACAAGAAAAGCAACTCCAAATATGATGAGTATAAAAAAGAAATGACCAAATACAGTGAGAAAACTGATATAAGGAAATAGAAGATACTTTTATTTAATTGTATTAGTGTATTTCAAGAAATGAGGTGTGGAATGTTTATTATATTCGGACTGGCTGCCATATTCTTTGCCATATTGAATATTATTAGTTTTATAGGTGGCAGGGAAACAAAGTGGTACAGATTTATTAGTATGGCTCTATCTCTTTTGACAACGGGATTCATATATCAATCAGATGCAGACTATGTAGTTAAAAGCGACTTCAATGCATTGGCAGATGTAGTCCCTGGCACAAGTCGGATACTATGGATATGTATAATTGCTTCAATTCTACTCAACGGAATTACGCTTTTTAGTAAGCCCAAGGAAAAGGATAATTAGGAAAATATTAAACCGGTTAAGCAAATAAGCTTAACCGGTAAATTTATTTATATTAGATTTTACGGTAGATTCCAACAAGCTTTCCCAAAACCTCACAGTTATCTACAATAATTGGATTCATATAGTCATTTTCAGGCTGAAGCCTGATATGATTTCTTTCTTTATATATTCTCTTAATAGTTGCCTCGTCCTCAATCATAGCAACAACAATTTCACCGTTACTGGCTGAGGATGTTTTTTCAACAATTGCAAAATCACCATCATTTATTCCGGCATTAATCATTGATTCACCCATTACTTTAAGGATGAAAAGATCCTTGTCATGTTTAACGAATGAAGTAGGTAGAATAAAGTGGTCTTCAATATTTTCTGTTGCAAGTATTGGAACACCGGCTGTTACTTTACCAATAACCGGAATTTTAATTATCTCTGGGTTGGCCAGTTCAGGAATTTCCAAGGCACGTGGCTTAGTTGGGTCTCTTCTAATCAATCCCTGTTTTTCTAAGTTTTGAAGATGATTATGTACCGAAGAAGTTGAACGTAATTCCACTGCTTCACAAATTTCTCTGACTGAAGGGGGATATCCCTTATTTGAGGCATAACTTACAATGAAGTTATATACTTCCTTTTGCTTTTCACCTTTTACGGACATATATGCACCTCTCTGAATTCGCTTTTTTATTATTATATCATGGTATGGGATAAAATCAAACGTTTGTTCAGTATTATTGCTCCTCTGATAATGAAAATTATGTAAATCCCTGGATATTTCATAAAGAAATTGTATTGTTTAATGTATAATGAAAGAAAACCAGTGAATATTGCTGGAAAGAATACAGATTACAAGGAGAAAAAAATGTCCATACATATCGGAGCAAAAGAAGGCCAAATAGCTAAAACAATACTACTGCCGGGAGATCCACTAAGAGCAAAATTCATTGCAGAAACCTTTTTAGAAAAACCTGAGTTATTCAATGAAGTTAGAGGAATGCTTGGGTACACAGGTTATTATAAAGGTGTCAGAGTTTCTGTCATGGGTACAGGAATGGGAATACCATCACATTCAATTTATGTCCACGAATTAATCCATGATTATAATGTCAAAAACTTGATCAGAGTGGGCTCAGCCGGAGCCATAGTTCCAGAGGTTGAAATCAGAGATGTTGTTTTGGCATCCTCAGCTTCAACTACAAATGGAGCGAACAGAAACAGATTCAGGGGCTTTGATTTTGCACCTGCTGCTGATTTCACACTTCTTTTGACTGCTTATAATAAAGCCAAAGATCTTGGAGTTAATGCAAAGGTTGGAAACATTTTGTCTTCAGATATATTCTATGACGAGACAAATTCACATGAGCTCTTTGCAAAAGCCGGAACCCTCTGTGTTGAAATGGAAGCATCAGGATTATATACTGAGGCAGCACTTGCAAGGGTCAGGGCACTTACAATATTGACCATATCTGATTCCTTGGTGACAGGTGAAGCTACAACATCAGCTGAAAGAGAAAAAACCTTCACTGATATGATGAAGATTGCTTTGGAAACTGCAGTCGAAATGGATAAGCTGGATTAATAAGTTTAACCAAAGCTGATACCTGAATTAATTAAAACAAGACTTCTTGATTATGATGAATACCCAGAATACCGGATATTTCATTAATTGAAGTCTTGTTTTTTATCATGGAATTTTCTTCTGTTTTTGATTATCAGACAGTCCTATTTTCCTGCTTCTTCAAGATCCTTGATAATGAGCTTCTTCATTCCCATCATTGCTTGTATCTGAGCATCAGTTTTTAAAAGCTCATCCATGTTCTCAGGAACTATCTGCCAGCTTAGTCCAAATTTATCCTTAACCCATCCACACTGTTCATTTTCAGGATGGTGGGAAAGCTTTTCCCAATAATAGTCTATTTC
>JASDTM010000030.1:0-5024 GCA_041891535.1 Clostridiaceae bacterium | reverse complement strand
GAGTAATGTAGATATTCATCGAAGGTAGAAATAAACTCTATGACAAAATGATGGATGTCACCCTCCGTCAACCCCCATTTTATCCATTCCTTCGGATCTGAATCCATTAAAAGCCATACAAATCGGTTTCTTTGAGCAGGATCCAAATCCATTACCCGATAATCAGTATCCTTGAATTCATCCATGCCGGAAGCCGGATTCATGGCACTGGCAACTATTACCCTGGGATCAAGCTTATAGCCATTTATTTCCCTGTTTAAAATCAGATTCATCAATTCCTGCGCAACAGCATGATCACACCTGTTTAATTCATCTATGAATAAAAGGCACCCATCTGCACCCATCTTCAAGCTGTTATCAAGTTCAGTCAGCTTATGGTGTGTTGCATAATATGTCTTCCCATCAATTACTGTGGGAAGTCCTCCGATTTCCCCCTCTTTTAAGAGGTTTGCATCAATATTTACAAGCTTAAGATTCATCTCTTTAGCAAATTTTACAATCAAAGCTGTCTTACCAATACCTGATTCGCCGATAATAAGAGGTACTGAACCAGCTTTCAATGTAAGTTCTACAGCTTCAAGGGTTTCAGTAAAATTCATGTTCTACCTCCCTAAAACATAGTCAACAAGCTTTTTTCTTGTTTCCTTGTTTCCCACTGTATTTATAAAATTGATTTTATTCATATCCAGGATTTTTATCTCCATGAAATCTTTGATGTATTCAAAGGATACATCTCCTGAGAACTTTTCGGCTAAAAGTTCCTCCAGATCCTTTAAATCAATTGAGTCATAGACATATTTAACAACTTTAATATTATCCTTGATATACTCCTTAAGTTCATCAGATCCTAAATCCTTGATATATCCAATTGCCTGCTCATTGCTTTTTACTGCAAGCTTTTTAGCCTCATCACAGGGTTCCTTTATATACTTTAACGCATACCAACCCTTGCTTACTGCCTTGACCTGTACCTTGCATGATGGTTCGTTGATGTATCCAATTGCATCAGCATCTCTTTCGCAAGCAAGCTCTTGAAGATACTCACTAGGCTCATCAATATATTGAATAGCCCAACCTTTATTTTTGACTGCCTCTTCATAAACTTTTTCAGTTGGTGCTTTTAAATATTTCAAATTATTCCAAGCACTTTTCACCGCAAATATCATAAGTTCCTCAGAGGGATCACTTATTTCCTTTAGTATCGAAGGAGTTTTTCTGATTCGTTCTTTTAATTCTGCTTCGCTTGATTTTTCCACAATTATCTTTCCTTACTAAAATTATTCCTTAATACTTCCTACTTCTAAATCTATCTAAAACTACATAATGCACCGCTTTGGACGGTGCACCATGGTTAAATATTCCGAAATCTCTTGATGTCTTTTTTAACTTCTTCCAGTAAATCCTGCAATTCTTCAACATTGGCATTTTCTACAAGCCTGTTTAAGGTCTGCTGGTATTTAGATGCTTCTCTACCTCTGTCCATTGAAGATAGTATCAGAATCTGGTTCATGATACTGGAGACAATGCCTGATTTTACTTCAAAGAGCATTTGAGCGTCCTTTATTTCGTCCTTGATATCCATCATGACTTCATCCAGCTTATAAGCAGACTCTGCTGATTGCTTGAGTTTTTGCTTTATTGCTGCAGGTATCTGCTGCTTATATTTATAGTTCAAGCTGTGTTCTGCCGTTGCCCAGAAGTTCATGGCAAGGGTTCTGATTTGTATTTCAACCAGGATATCTATGACCTCTTCAGCCATGTACACCGGGTATTTGACTACCATGTGATAGGACCTGTACCCAGAGGATTTGACGTTTGTAACATAGTCTTTCTCATACATTACAGTCATATCCTTCCTCTTTCTGATCAGTTCAACAACTTTCCAAATATCGTCGACGAACTGAACCATAACCCTTATACCGGCAATGTCTTCAAGTTCGAATCTGAGTCTGTCATGAGGTATATTAAATTTATTTGCCTTCTCCAGCATTGAGGATATTTCCTTGACACGTCCGGTCATAAACTCTATTGGAGAATATTCATTTCTTTTCCTGTATTCTCTTCTTATACCCCTGATTTTTATCTTAAGCTCATCTATAGCTTGCTCATAAGGGCTGAAGAAATTCCCCCAATCATTTTTTGCCATTGTGCAACATCCTCATAATTGAATTTCCTTAATCATTATATCAGAAACCATACCTTAGGGTATGGCAAATTGCTTATCCCAATACATCTCCAGGTTTAACTTTTTGTGTGGGAGAAACCAATACTACGCCCTGCTCAGAATATGTTCCAAGGATCAGTACCTCTGATTTAAAACCACCGATAAGTCTTGAATCAAAGTTAACTACCCCCATTACCTGCATACCAACTAGCTCTTCTGCAGAATATACATCTGTTATCTGGGCACTGGACTGTTTTACACCAATATCTTCTCCGAAATCAACCCATATTTTATATGCCGGTACCCGAGCTTTTTTATTTACCTCAGCCTTAGTAACCAATCCGACTCTGATATCTACTTTTTCAAAATCCTCGAATTTAATTATTTCTTTCATACTAAATATATTCTCCTTGAACAAAATCTATCTCTATTTAGATTATATACTATTTAAATTTCCTGAATCCAACTATCCATATTTGCTTTCCATAATCAATACTATCCCAGTTCCATCATCTATTCTGGTCTATTTCTATTTTCAAGGTTCACCTTAAGCTCTCCTTGAATGATGTTCATGATGCTCTTGATGCTCTTGATAAACAACGAGTTTAGTTTTTCATTAATGGTGCTAGTTAAATATTTTTATCATGGTGCTAGCTAATCTTTTTCCCCTTGAAATTTAATAGCAGTGAGATTTATTCCCTGGTGACTAATTTGAATCTATAATTTAAAAAGGACCAAAATCGTAATGATTCGGGTCCTTTTACGAGATTTTGATTTTTTACTATAGGGATTCAACTGGCTTTGTCACCAGTATTCTCTCTCCTCTCTTAAGCTTGGCCAAGGTTATGCTTAAGGTGAAAAAGAGGGCTGCAAACAGTAATTGAATTACTATTTCGTTGATAAAGCTTCTTCCTGCAAAAATATTTTCATTTGCTTTAACATAGTAGTAGAATGGGAAGAACTTTGACAATGTAACTGTGGCAGGTGATAGAAGTTCAAAGGGTAAAATGACTCCTGATATGAACGATAATCCAAGTGGTATTACAGTTCCCAAAGCGTTGATGACAAATTTATTCTTGGAAATTGTGCTGATTAGTGTTGCTATTCCAAGGGATGTCAAAATGAATGATCCAAGATTTATCAACATATTTGGTATGTTTAGCAAGTCTAGGTTATTTGGCTTCATTAGGAGCATTATCGCAAAGAGGAGTCCTCCTAAAATTATGGCTACTAAAAGCTGTGACAGCATGAGCTGAAGCTGAAGCTGGGCTGCCGGAACCTTTGATATTGCATTTCTTCTTGATATTTCTTCTAAGGTGAACTGCCTCATCAAATTACCGAAAATGGCTATGAATACTGCAGATAAGCTATAGCTCAAGAAATCCATGAATCTTTCAAACCAAAGCTTTGTATCTTTCACAAAGGTTGATTCTGTCTGATTCAAGACATTAACTTTCACACTGGAGTCAAGCACTGTCTCAAGGTGCTTATAATCTATTGAGCCATGGTCTTTAGATAATCCTTGTGCAAAAATAAGATATTTGGTTACAAGGTTATTTGTCTGGACCGCTTCGGGTACTCTTGGATCAGAATAGATCTTTAGCTGACCTTTCCCTTTTAGGAATTCTTCTCCGAATCCCTGAGGTATTATTACCACAGCATCCACAGCTTGTAGAAATATCATTTCCTCTGCATTATTTTCATTAATGTCAAATGATGTTTCGTTGGTCTTTCCTTTGAGATATTTTTCTAAATGAGATGAAACCTCTGAATTATCCTTATTTATTATTTTGATATCAGCCCTGTTTTCACTGAAGGTCATATCAGTATTTCCAGATGTTCCGGAATTACCAATAGCCATGACTGCAAAAACTGCAAAGTAAGCCAGAATAACTAACTTTTGCTTGAAGGCAAGCTTCAACATATATTTAAATGCTGTCATATCTCTTCCTCCTTAGGAAAAATACAGATGCTGCAAAGAATATTAAGGTAAACACAAACAATACAGATAGTGTTCCAACCAAATCGAATTTATGTGGTAAATTGTTAATTCTGAACAATGAGTCGGTCATTACGGAAATAGGATTGATTTTCTTTAATATTGGGAAACTTTTTTCGATTGCCAGTTTTATCGAAGTTCCCATCATTCCTGTTAAAAATGAAAGTGTAAGTGATGTTCCTATGGCAATTAATTCCTTTGTATTGCTTTTGAAGTTATTTGATGTTCCAATGAAGAGTCCAAAGGTTAATCCGAACAGGTTGCCGGCCAATACTATGAGCAGTGTCATCGGTATGTCATTTATTATTCCAAGCTTTAAAACATACTTCAGAAAAATGATTAAAAGTAAATTTGCAAACAGATTGATTATCATACCAACTGTAAGTCCTTGAATAATGAAGGTGCTTTTCTTCACAGGCATAACACTCATCCTGGCACCTAAAGTGCTTTGATTTGCCTGAGTATTTCCAGACAGCTCTATTCCTGAGAACATGCTGTACATGGAAACCATGGCGATCAATGCATAGAAGGAAATTGAAATGTCATTGGTTTTTGTTTCCTCAGCTGCCACATACTTTGTATCAAAATCAAGGTTTTGGACCGGAACACCCAGTTCGCTTATTTGCTTGAATTCATCTGCAATCTCTTTTAATATGGATTGCTTTATTCCGGAGTCCTTAACTGTCACATTCATTTGTTCATCTATATATCCAATTGCTTCATTTTTGTTTACAAGGTCCAAAGAACTTTCCTTGCTGCCTTTTATTACCTTTAAAAAGCCTGTGCCATCAGCTGCCATTTCCACCGGGCTTCCCTCAGGAACAGCCACAGTAATATTTAAAAACTCCTGGTTCATCAGTC